>NZ_NWSW01000017.1:0-172982 GCF_002531805.1 Rhizobium sp. M1
CGAGCAGAGACGAAAGTCGGTCATAGTGATCCGGTGGTCCCGCGTGGAAGGGCCATCGCTCAACGGATAAAAGGTACGCCGGGGATACCAGGCTGATGACCCCCAAGAGTCCATATCGACGGGGTTGTTTGGCACCTCGATGTCGGCTCATCGCATCCTGGGGCTGGAGCAGGTCCTAAGGGTTTGGCTGTTCGCCAATTAAAGCGGTACGTGAACTGGGTTCAGAACGTCGTGAGACAGTTCGGTCCCTATCTGCCGTGGGTGTAGGAATATTGACAGGATCTGTCCCTAGTACGAGAGGACCGGGATGGACATATCTCTGGTGGACCTGTTGTCCTGCCAAGGGCATAGCAGGGTAGCTATATATGGACGGGATAACCGCTGAAGGCATCGAAGCGGGAAACCCACCTGAAAACGAGTGTTCCCGATCAGAGCCGTGGAAGACGACCACGTTGATAGGCCGGGTGTGGAAGTGCGGCAACGCATGAAGCTTACCGGTACTAATAGCTCGATCGGCTTGATCGTTCTCATTGACTGTGCTCATCTCAGGGCGACCGCAAAGCGGTCGTCCCGACAAGGCAAAGGCCTTCGCCTTTGCCCGGGCCCGGCGAACACGCAGTGTTCGTCCGGTTAAAGGCCAAAGACGTGTTCAAAACAAAACACTACCGACTAGTCACTAATCACTAGTCACTCGTGTACCAGCTTCTCAAATCAAAAAGTTGCGCTTTGCCGACCTGGTGGTTATGGCGGGGTGGCTGCACCCGTTCCCTTTCCGAACACGGCCGTGAAACGCCCCTGCGCCCATGGTACTTCGTCTTAAGACGCGGGAGAGTAGGTCGCTGCCAGGTCTGCAAATCGCAACTCAAATCTTCTCTGAACATCCAACGGCCAAAAGCCGAACAAAAGGCCGCCCACAAAGCGGCCTTTCGTGTTACAATATACCGCGGGCTGGAGCAGCCCCCGCCGAACCGCAGAAGGCAGTGCCTTCGAGGACCGGCAAACAAAAAGTCCGGGCTTGCCCAGACAGCTCACAATGGCGCGGGGTGGAGCAGCCCGGTAGCTCGTCAGGCTCATAACCTGCAGGCCGCAGGTTCAAATCCTGCCCCCGCAACCAAATCTTCCTTATCTTCCAGGAGCACCGAAACCAGTTATCGCTGGCGATGGTAGCTCGTCGTCCTGCGGACCATAACCTGAAGGGTGAGCGGTCGGTCGGGCTAAGCCCGATAAAACAGTCCAGTGGACTGTTTTAAGATCCGAACGGTTCAAATCCTGCCCCCGAAACCAAACTCTTCAACACACAATACTCAAAAAGCCCGCCAATCCGGCGGGCTTTTTTGATTCCAGAACACATCTGAGCGAGCACTCAGTCCCAAAGGACCGGGTTCCGATCCCTCACCTCCAGCGCATTCCGTGCCAGGAATTCCGCGGCCTGGACCGTCTCCAGAGCATTCGCCGCCTCCCTGAAATATGGCAGCGTTTGCCAGAGCGTGCGATCGCCGACAATGTAGAAGCGGCGCTTGGCGCGCGTTAGCGCGACGTTCAAGAGGTTTGGCTTGGAGGCGGCCCAGCCGGCCGCTCCGCGATGATCGGCGTCGGCGCCGAGCACCATGAAAACGATATCCTCTTCCTTGCCCTGGAACGTATGCACAGTGCCTATCCGTTCCTGAAGCCACTTCTGCAGTTTCGGCGGAGATGCGCCCGTATATCCGTCCTGATCGGTCCATCGCGCATGGGTCAAAGCCCGTCTCAGACTGTTCTTCGCTTCCTTGAACGGTGAGATGATGTAGAGATCAGGCAATGCACCGGACCGACGGTAGGTCGCGCCGAGGAGATCGACGATGAAGTCCGTCTGCTCCGCAACGGCCTGTTTGCCCGAAACCTTGCCCTTGACGTCGATCCAGGCGCTGTCGCCATAGAAGGGCGGCGCGTCGCCGGCCGGGCGGCGCTCTGCCAGCCCGAAGATCATCTTGTTCTGGTAGGCGATCTGGTTGGCAAGGCTGAACATTGGATCGATGCACCGTCGATGCACTCTGAGAGGGCTACCGATCCAGAGCCCGTCTGCTTTCTCGTCTTGAAGCGTTGTTCCGTAGCGATTGGCGGCATCGGCGAGCATCTGCACCGACACCCTGTTCGGCGAATACTGGCCTTGCGCCGTGTGCGGTGAGAGAGCCGAAGCGGCGCCGATCAGCGCGCTCGGAAGAGTAAAGACCGGTTCGATCTGCTGGGGATCGCCGATCACCATGACGCGGCGCGCCCGCAACAAGGCCCCGACGGCCGCCTGCGGCACGGCCTGGCCGGCTTCATCGATGAAGACCCAGCCGATCGAGCCGGCTTCGAGACCGCGGAACTGCCGGGCGAAGGAGGCGAATGTCGTCGAGACGATGGGAACGACCATGAAGAGGCTTTGCCAGATCGATGCAATATGTTTGTCATCGACGGGATTGTTGTTGGACAGCAGCTTGCTGACGGCAACGATATTTCCGCCGAAACCGCCGCCCTTCCGGCCGACCTCAGCCAGCCACGCTTCATGCAGCGTCAACGCTGCTTCGAACAATGCCGAACGCAGAGCCGCCAGTTCGTCCTGATGCCAGAGGCCGTCAATCTGCACCTGATCGCTGTCGAGGTCGGCGAGGCGCTCCGGTGCGGCGGGATGATCGAGAATTTCTCCCAGCCGCTCGAGTTCTTCTGTCTTCGCAAACCAGATTTTCCGGCGTGACCGCAGTGCCCGTTCGGCGTGGTCATGCGCCCGTAAAGCGCGTTCCAGCGCGGGTTTATCCGTCTTCGCAAGCTGATCCTCGCATTCTGCCAGCGCCTTGCGCAGCTCCAATTGCTTGCGCGCATTGGCGACGACGTCTTGCCGATGCTGCCGGGCAGGGTTGGTCGCGAGCACTCTCTTCCATCGCGCCGGAGCGCTGCGGTCGAGCAGCTGTTCCTCTTCCTTCAAAGAAGACAAACTGTCCTTGATACGGCCCATTTCGGCCGCGATCTCGTCGCACCGGTTCTGTGCATGGCGAAGTTCGCCAGCGGCGGCGGCCAGCTTTTCAAGCGTTTCGCGGCAGAATGCATCCTGCGTGACATGCGCGATTTCATGACGGAGATCGGCATAGCGCGCATATTGGCCGATCTTGTCGCGAACCACGTCGTCGGCGGCATGAAAGGCGGCCGATGCTTCGGCGAAGGTCGGCCCCTCATAGCTCTTCAGCCATTCCCAGATGGTCTGCGGCTTCTGGGCGCCCGACCAGCCGGGCTTCGGCCTGTCGGTGATTTCCATGAAGGCGAAACGTTCCTTGAACGCTCGCCGATTCCTGGAATTGCCGAGCACACAGGCGATCAATCCCCACGGGCGATCGCCGTCGGCGAGTTTGATCACGCCCCCATTGTCCTTCTGGCAGGCGATTTTATGAGCGACCGTCTGCAGATAGCGGAAGGAAGACGTCTTCGAAATCGAGCTCTGCTTGGGAAGGTCGCGCGAGATATTCTCGACGGCGGCGTTGTTGGAGGATGCGACGATCATTTCGAATCCGGCGAGCGCCGGGATCAGCGCGGATATCGAGGCCGTGCTGCGGTCGGCAAAAGTGACGCGGCGCGGCGCGCCGTCAAAGGCATCGCGTGCCGTCTCGAGGCCGCCCAGGATCCGGGCCCGCCGAACGATATTATCCGCGAACATGTCGCGCAGCAGGGTCGTCTTTCCGGTGCCGGGCGGACCGTTGACCGAGAACAGTCCGGTTTCCGAGCGGCCGCCGATCGCCGAATTGATTGCAAACTGCTGCATGAGGCTCATGGCGAGGTGAGGTTCGCTCAGCCAGCGTCCGCGGTTGAGATTGGCGGGATGCAGGGCCCGAACGATGGCGCCGCGCCCATCTTGCGAATAGAGGTCGACCCGCTTTTCATCGGCCAGCGGCGTGAGATATCGCCTGAGCGGCTCTGGGACATTGCCCTGCTTGACGCAGATCATCGCCCGTTCGATGTCCTCGATGAAGAAGCTGTTCAGGATGCCAATGTCTTCTTCACCATCTGCACTCTCGTCTTCCTCGTCGTCGGCATTGGGGGCATGGTCCTCCTGTTGGGGCTGCAGGGAGATGAGATCGGGTCTCTCCGCCCTGTCACGGTAGCGTATTTCGACGGCGGCGATGGGCCTGTCCCGGCGCGAGACAAAGCTCGCCCAATCGCAGAGCAATTCATGCAGCGCCAGGATTTCGGCGGCATCGATCGGCTGATCGGAGCCGGCCTCGAAGGCTGAAGATGTCAGCTGTCGCTGCGCCCGAAAGTTTTGAAGCAATTCCGACAGCTGCCGTTTGCTGTCGGCAAACGCCTCATGGCTGAGTGAGGCGAGCCCGGATTTCTGCACGCGGCCGAGAGCCCATGGAAGCGTGGAAACCGCAAAGGTTTCGAACATCGGCTGCCCCAGCGGCGTGAGCTGCAGGCTGGCAAAGCAGGTATCGCCATCGAGATCGCTGCGTTCGGCATCCTCGTACTCGGCAATATCGGCCGCAACGCGGTCGAAGCGCCGGCGGATATCGGCAATTTCGGATTTGCTGAAAACGCCGAGGAACAAGGTAAAGCCGGTAATCTGCTTCTCCTCGGGTATAACAGGACGGCTGAGTGCCGCGCCATCCTGCAACAGCGTTTTTGCATGCAGCCAGAAAACGGTCCGTCCTTCCGCTGAGACGAGCCGACTGGAGAGATCGTAAGGTATGAAAAACTCGATTTTGTGCCAGAAATCGAGAATGGCCAGAAGCCGTTCCCGTTCCGCCCTGTCTGCATCGGTCTGCATGACTTCTCACTGAGGAGTTGCTAAGTGGCTCTCGCCTCTTTTAGCAACGATTGCAGCTCGAAATCAAAGAGCATGGTGATTGGGCGCCCGGCCGAACGCGTTGAGCGCGCGTAAGGCGCGTCCATGCAGACGCGGCCCGGAGGCGTGGAAGGGCAGCGCTGGCCTTGGCGGCATAATCGAGGGCGGTCGGATCGTTCGACCCCGCTGGCAAAGGTCATATAAATATGACAATTTGTACTGGAATATTACATTCGTCCGATTATCTATAGTGAAAGCAAATATAACCTTACAGTACCAGGTCTAGCAAAAATACAACCGAAGCGTAGTAACGTATCGTTTTTCGCTCCCGAAAACTAATCACTTTGGGCCATTTCCTTCCTTCTCAATCCGTATTAACATAATTAAGAAATGTCTAAAGAAGAGGGCGGTGACATCAAGGGGGCGGCATTTCATACTATCTTCTACCCGCCATCGCTTCACGTTTGAGTAAAGTGTAACGCTAGGGGAGGCGTATATGTTCATGACAGGCTCAGGAATGGAGAATACCGACCAGGCAAGAAAGTCTAGCCCTTCCGGAGATACTATCCTTGTAGTTGCCAAGGCGGATCTGTTTTCAGAATGCATGGTAGAGGCGCTGGCAAAGAAATTCCCGAACTGCGATGTGCCAAGCTTAGCAAATACGAAGCCGATGCTGGAAAAGGATACGAGCGATCTAAAGCTCGTTTTATTCTACCATATACCTCAGCCTGAGCTTCAGGACGCGTTGAAGGCGGTACGGGAAAATCACCCGGAAACCTCGATCGGACTCGTTGTCGAGGCCATCGATATGCTGGAACCCTATGTCAGCCGTTTGGTGGAGGCAAGGATCATCGACGGCGTCCTGCCGCTCAATCTTCGGCTTGATGTCTTCATGGCCGCGGTGGATCTGCTGATGAAGGGCGGAGAGCATTTTCCCTCGGCACTTCTTAACCGTCTCGCCAACAAGAGCCCCCAGCTGGAGCCTTCACTCTATCAGACGAAATCGGTCGATGCCGCGCGCAGCAATGCGCTCAAGCTGAGACGCGACAGCATCTCCGCTTTGACGACCCGCGAGGTTCAGATCCTGGATCTCATCTGCAAGGGGACGCAGAACAAGATCATCGCCGACAAGCTGCATCTTTCCGAAAACACGGTGAAGGTTCACGTCCGCAACATCTACAAGAAGATGAACGTCCGAAACCGCACCGAGGCAGCGTCCCGCTTCTTCAACGACCATCCGGTCGGCGATGACGAGATGTCGAGCCGCTGGCGCAACTGATCTGCAGCGCGCCGCGTCTGTTCAGGCGCGCAAGGGACGCCGCAGCAGGTTGAACTGCCGGGTAATTTATCCTTGCATCGATGTCGATTCGAAGGATTTGTTTCAGATCGACGGACGCGCAAAGCAGCGCGACTTCTGTCCGAAGCCGCTCGGAGAGCAGATGTACGGGGCGGACCCGTGATAGGCGACGACGCGGGCAGGTGCCGCGGCCGGCCGCACGGCCCGGTTTTCCGGGTAGGCGTATGCCTTCGAGACACGTGGCGTCTCGACGACGACGACATTCTTTTTCGCGACGGCGGCTATGTCGTCGTTAACGACCGAACAGGCCGTCGGCCCGACCGCAAGAAGCGTCGTTCCCCAGGCAAACATCGCAAAATGAAATAGACGCCAGCCTTTCGGCTGCGCTGCAGCGTGTTTTTTCGACATGGCCAATCCCCTCGCATATGGCGCTCCCGGATGCAAGACCGGTCGTGCAGTTACGCGCGGCCAGCCCTTCAATTCTTTTGTACTCGTTCTTGGTTGACCGAAGCTTGAGCGGTGTCGGGATACTCGTTCTGCGTGAAAAAAAGACAGAAAATGATTAATTATTTGTTACTTAAAAGAACAATTGCGTAGTTATTTTGGATTGAAAACGTTTTTAAAGTTGACCTCGCTAACAATCGTCTTATCATTCGAATAGTAAGCCAGATATCCGAAGAATAACTATAAAGTTATTCAAGTGAGATACTCAAGTAGATGAATATCCGACCGGATAATGAAGGCACGCAGCGCCTGAATAAATCAAAAGACTAAAACATGGGAAGGAGTTTGTAATGCGTAGTTTCGTTCCCGGCGAAGGTTATTCTGAAGTAGAAGGCGTGCCGGTGCTCAAGAATCTGGGCACTGCTCTTGTCAATGGCGGGGCCGGTTTTCTTGGCTCGCATCTCTGCGAAAGGCTTCTGTTACGCGGCCACAGCGTCATATGCCTCGATAATTTTTCGACCGGCCGCCGTGTGAATGTCGATCATCTCCTGTCGAACCCCCGTTTTCGCATCATCGAGCACGATGTCCGGCAGCCCTTCGATATCGAAGCGTCGCTCATCTTCAATTTTGCCTCGCCCGCCTCTCCGCCCGATTATCAGCGGGATCCGGTCGGCACATTGCTCACCAATGTGCTCGGCGCCGTCAACACCCTGGACTGTGCGCGCAAGACCGGCGCGACCGTCGTTCAATCGTCGACCTCGGAGGTTTATGGCGATCCGAACCAGAGCCCGCAGCGCGAAACCTATTGCGGCAACGTCAACCCGATCGGGCCGCGCGCCTGTTACGACGAAGGCAAGCGCAGCGCCGAAACCCTGTTCTTCGACTACCACAGGACCTATGGCGTCGACATCAAGGTCGGCCGCATCTTCAACACCTACGGGCCGCGTATGCGCCTGGATGACGGCCGGGTGGTCTCCAATTTCATCGTGCAGGCTCTGCGCAACGCCGACCTGACGATCTACGGCGACGGCCAGCAGACCCGCTCTTTCTGCTATGTCGACGATCTCGTTGAAGGTTTCCTGCGTTTCTCGGCAGCCGGCAGCGCCTGCCACGGCCCGATCAATCTCGGCAACCCCGGCGAGTTCACCGTCCGGCGCCTGGCGGAAATCATCCGCGACCTGACGAATTCGCGTTCCCGCATCGTTCACCTGCCTGCTGTCGTCGACGATCCGCGCCAGCGGCGGCCGGATATTTCCCGGGCGATGACCGAGCTGGGATGGCAACCCCACATCGAGCTCGAAGCCGGCCTGGCGCGCACCGTCGAATATTTCGACGGCCTGCTTGCCCGGACAGAGAAGGCGGAGGCCGTATGAGATGCCCCGCTACATTCTCGTCACCGGCGGTGCCGGTTTCATAGGCAGTCATATCTGCAAAGCCCTGTCGCGCGCCGGCATGATCCCGGTTGCCTACGACAACCTGTCGACCGGACATGCCGACAGCGTCCGCTGGGGCCCGCTCATCCGGGGTGAACTCGGCGATGCGGTGGCGCTGCGCCGGACGATGGCCGAATTTTCGCCCGATTGCGTTATCCATTGCGGCGCCAACGCCTATGTCGGCGAATCCGTCGAGATGCCGAGAAAATACTACCGCAACAACGTCGTCGGCAGCCTCACGCTGCTCGAAGCCTGCCTCGATCAGGATATCGACCGGATCGTCTTTTCGAGCAGCTGCGCCACCTATGGCGTTCCCGCCTCCTTGCCGATACGGGAGGAAACCCCGCAGCAGCCGGTCAATCCCTATGGCCGCACCAAACTGATCTTTGAGATGGCGCTCGAGGATTTTGCCGCCGCCTATGGCATCCGCTTCGCCGCCTTGCGTTATTTCAACGCCGCCGGCGCCGATCCGGATGGCGAACTTGCCGAGCGTCACGAGCCCGAAACCCATCTCATTCCCCGCGCCCTTCTTGCTGCCGCCGGCAGGCTGGAGCGGCTCGATATCTTCGGCACCGACTATTCGACCGCGGATGGAACCTGCGTGCGCGACTATATCCATGTCAGCGATCTCGCGCAGGCGCATTTGGCCGCCGTCAATCACCTGATGGCGGGCGGCGGCTCGCTCAGCGTCAATCTCGGTTCCGGCCGGGGCACCTCGGTGCGCGAGATCCTTGCAGCCATCCATCGCACCACCGGCCGTGAAGTGCCGGTCCGGTACCGCTCGCGCCGTGCCGGCGATCCGCCGATCCTTTTTGCCAATACGGCAAGGGCGAAAGCGGAACTCGGCTTCGCGCCGGCACTCTCGGATATCGATACGATCATCCGCACCGCCGGCCCCACCTTCGGACTGGAAGTGACGGCATGAGCGACGCTTCGCACATCGGCTATGGCCTTGCGCCTGCAAAAACCGCCACCGCCGAAGCGTTCGATCCTGTTTTCACCGGCCGCAGACGCGTCGCCTATGGCTTCGGCATCCTCTGCTGGCTGGCCGCCCTTGGGTTTTTCTGGATCTGGTGGTGCCAGTCCGCCCATATCATTTCCTGGACTGCGTTCGTGCTCATCACCGCCGTGCTGGCCTGGATCACGCTCGTCCCGGCCTATTTCATCCTGATCTTCCTCGATGCCAGGACGATCAGTTCGCGTGCGCGGCTGCCGGAAGGGCGCGTGGCGATGGTCGTCACCAAGGCGCCGTCCGAGCCCTTTGCCGTCGTCCGCACCACGCTGCAGGCGATGCTCGATCAGATCGGCGTCGAGTTCGACGTCTGGCTGGCCGACGAGGATCCTTCCGAGGAAACCAGACGCTGGTGCGCCGAGCACGGCGTGCTGATCTCCACCCGAAAGGGCGTGGCGGAATATCACCGCACGACCTGGCCGCGCCGAACCCGGTGCAAGGAAGGCAATCTTGCCTATTTCTACGACCATTTCGGCTATGCGCGTTACGATTTCGTCGCCCAGTTCGACGCCGATCATGTACCGACGCCGACTTATCTCAGGGAAGTCCTGCGCCCCTTTGCCGATCCCGGCATCGGCTACGTCTCCGCGCCCAGCATCTGCGATGCGAATGCGGCGGCAAGCTGGGCGGCGCGCGGAAGGCTCTATGCGGAGGCGAGTCTGCACGGTTCGCTGCAGACCGGTTACAACAATGGCTGGGCGCCGCTTTGCATCGGCTCCCACTATGCGGTTCGCACGTCAGCCCTTCGTGAGATCGGCGGCCTCGGCCCCGAACTTGCCGAAGATCATTCGACGACGCTGATGATGAATGCCGGCGGCTGGCGCGGTGTCCATGCCGTCGACGCGATCGCTCACGGCGACGGTCCGGCGAACTTCGTCGATCTCGCCGTCCAGGAATTTCAATGGTCGCGCAGCCTCGTCACCATCCTGCTGCAATATTCTCGCCGCTACGTCACCCATCTGCCCTGGTATCTGAAATTCCAGTTCGTGTTTTCGCAGCTGTGGTACCCGCTTTTCTCCGCCTTCATGGCCGTGATGTTCCTGCTGCCGGTTGCCGCTTTGCTGACGGGCGATGTCTTCGTCAACGTAACCTATCCGGATTTCCTGCTGCATTTCGCGCCGATATCGATCGTGCTGACGCTGTTTGCCTTCTTCTGGCGGGCAACGGCAACCTTCAGGCCGCACGATGCGAAACTGTTCGGCTGGGAAGGGCTTGCCTTCATCTTCCTGCGTTGGCCGTGGTCGCTCGCCGGCAGCCTCGCAGCTGTTCGCGACCATCTCTGCGGCTCTTTCGTCGACTTTCGCATCACGCCGAAAGGCCGGCAGGAGCAGCAGTCTTTGCCGCTGCGCATCGTTGCGCCCTATATCGGCCTCGCCGGCCTTTGCGCCGTCGCCATGGTGTTCGCCAACGACGCGGCCGCCGCCCAGGGCTTTTATATCTTCGCCGCGATAAATCTCATGATCTATCTGCTGCTGACGGTGCTGATCGTCCTTCGCCACGCAATCGAGAACGGTCTGCCGCTGCTGCCGCAGTCACGCGGCCTGTGGCTGGCGACGGCGACGGGGCTTGCGATCTGCGTCACCGGCGGCATGCAGGCCGGCGGCCATGGGCTGCGCAGTCTCGAAGCCCTTTCGCACGGTCAGACTGTCATCAGTTTCAGCCAATCGCAATTTGCCGTGGCCGGAGCCGGTCTGGGCGGCGGCAAAACCCGGACCGTGAAGTTCCGCATCAGGTGGAATGGGTTCGGACGCACGGGACGCGACGAACAAGGTGTTTGAGCCGGGGAAACCGGCCGGCGTCGAGGAGGAGAATGTAATGCGTATCGGATCGAGACTATATGGGGCGGCCCTTGCTCTCAGCCTGTGCCTGCCATTGGCGGCGCAGGGCGCCGAGACCGCAAAGAAGAATGAGCCGACGCCGCTCACCGCCTATGAGCTCTACCGGATCTACGGCGATAGGACCTGGACCTGGGATACCGGTGGCGGCCGCTTCATCGAGGATGGCCGGCGGTTTGTCGCCTGGGTAAACGACAAGGGCAAGCAGTCCTTCGCCGAAGGAAAATGGGTTGTCGACGACCTCGGCCAGCTCTGCATGCGTGCCACCTGGACGAATGCCGAGGGTGCAGCGCGCGCCAGCACCTGTTTCGGTCACCGCAAGATCGGCAACACGATCTATCAGCGCCGCCAGCCGAACGGCAACTGGTACGTCTTTCGGCATGCATCGGTGCACCAGGACGACGAATTCCGCAAGCTTGTTGCCGCGGACACCGTCAGCGCCAAGGCACGCGATCTGAAGCAGCTCCTGTCGGACCAGGAACTTGCCCGAAAAGGAGGGTGAGCCATGAAGACGCTAATGAATAACCACCTCTCGACCGCCGCGATCGCGCTGCTGCTATTGTGCGCCACGGATTTGCCCGGCCGAAGCGAAATGCAATATGCGGGAGTCGCCCCGAACCAGACATCCAGCATACGAACGATCATCGATAAACGCCCGGTGGTTCATGCCGACGGCATCAAGTTCGGCGCCTATGACCCGCATGGGGATTTCGGCGCTCAGACCAATGTCTCGACCGAGGCCCTGTTCCTGCCATGGGAAGACGTTGACCTGGAGACGCTGCGTATCGCTGATGCCTATGCACAGGCCAGAGGCCGCAACCTGCTGATCACGGTAGAGCCGTGGTCCTGGGACGTTGACTGGCGGCTGACTTCCGACGAGCTTCGCCGCAAGGTGCTGCGGGGCGATTACGACGTCAACATGCGGGCAATCGCGCAGATGATCTCGCAGCTGAAGAGCCCGGTGATCGTCCGTTGGGGCCAGGAGATGGAGGACAAGTCAGGACGGTTTTCGTGGTCCGGCTGGAACCCGCAGGACTATATCACCGCCTACAAACGGATGATGGATATCGTCCGCGACGAGGCGCCCGGCACCGAGCTCATGTGGTCGCCGAAGGGAGAACCCGGCCTTGACGCCTATTATCCCGGCGACGACTACGTCGATCTTGTCGGCCTCTCGGTTTTCGGGCTCCAGCGCTATGACGAGCTTGCCTACAACAAGCATCGGACCTTTTCGGAAGCGTTGAAGCAGGGCTATGATCTCGTCGCCGGCTATGGAAAGCCCGTCTGGGTCGCAGAGCTCGGCTACGAAGGCGGTGACGCCTATATGAGACCCTGGATCGAAACCGCGACGCTGAAGCAGAGCGCCTTCCCGAACCTTCAGGAAGTGGTCTATTTCAATGACCGCGACGTGCACGCCTGGCCCTTCAATCTCGGCCGGCCGGACTGGCGGGTGGTCGAAAGCCTGGCAGCCAACTGAAAGGCATCTGAAGCGCAAATCCACAAGGTCGCAACGCGCTTCAATCAGGAAAACAGAGAGGCCCGCCGGGGTTTTGCGGGCCTCTCCTCTCATATCCGGCAGCCGATCATCCCTTGAGCGTTGCCTTACCCTCTTCGACGAGCCGGGTCGCCGCATCGGCGGGCGAGGTCCGTTCGAAGGCGAGTTCGTCGCAGATCGGCCGCAGCACGCGCTGGTCGAATTGGGTTGCACCCATCGGCACCGGCGGCGGATATTCGCCGACCTGATCCTTGAGCATGTTGACGTATTTGACCGTTTCCTGTTCCGTCGGGTTCAGCTGCGGCAGGATGGCCTCACGCACGGTCGGCGACATCGGCACGCCGCGCTCGACGCCGAGAATCTTGCCGGCCTCGATGTCGTTGACGAAGAAGTCGATGAATTTTGCGGCCGCTTCGCCGTTCTTCGTCGTGGCGCCGACACTCCAGATCAGCGCAGGGCGGTAGTAGTGGCCCGACGGCCCGCCTTTCTTTTCCCGCGGCAGCATGGTGATGCCGAGCTTGTTCTTGATGATCAGCTGATAGCCGATCATTTGGTTGGAATAGGCCATGCCGATCACCGATTTTCCGAGACCGAGGCTATTGGTGTCGATGGTGTTCTGGTCCAGCGTCTGGACGTCGGCAGCCACCGTGCCCCCTGCTTTACGCAGCTTCTCCCAGTAGTCGAACCATTCCGTCGCATCGTCGGCCGTGAAACCGAGCCCGACGCTTTCCCTCGCAAAGAGGCTCTTGCCGCGTTGGCGCAGCCAGGCGTCGAACACATAGGCGTAGCGGGCCGCATAGGGGCCTCCGCTCTTGCCGGACGACTTGGCGAGTTCGACGGCGAGCTTGGCATATTCGTCCCAGGTGAGATCGGGTGTCGGCAGCGGAATGCCGGCCTTCTCGAATTCAACCGTGTCGAAGAACATCGAGAAGGAGTTGAGGCCGAGGCCGACGCCATAGAGTTTGCCGTCGATGGTGGTCAATTTCAGCATGTCGGGGCCGAAGGACTGGACCTTCAACGCCGATGGGACGAACTCGTCAAGCGGCATGCAGGCGCCGCGCTTGGAATAGTCGGAGATCGTCCCCGGTTCGAGCTGGAAGATGTCGGCAATCGAGCGCCCCGCCATCTGGGTGGCGAGCTTCGTCCAGTAGCCGTCGCCGGAAAGCGATTCACCGACGATCGTGACGCCGGGTGTTTTCGACTGGTAGAGTTTGGCGACGTCGAGCGTGCGTTTGGCACGGTCGTTGGACCCCCACCACATGGCGCGCAGCGCCGTGTCTTCGGCAAAAGCCGGAATGGCGCGTCCCGCGAATGCCAGGCCGGCAGCTGCGCCGGCGGAGCCCATCAGGAATGAACGGCGGTTGACCTGCATACTATCCTCCCTTGTCCCTATATGCCCGCGGCCAATCCTCCAGAGCGTCGTCGGGCATTCGGCAAGCAGAGTACGCAAAAAAATATTTATTGCAAGAAATAACGTTCGTGTTGCAAATTTGCGTAATTTGCATAATGTTTGCCCATGAGCGATGAAAAAATCAGACGGCCGCGTCAGGCCGATATAGCCACATTGGCGGGTGTCTCGGTCTCGACGGTGTCTCGCGTGCTGGCGAACGAGCCGGGGATCAGCGAAACCGTCCGTCGTCAGATATTGAAGGTGGCTGCCGAACACGGTTATCCGGTCAAGCCGGCAGTTGAAGCCGTTGCCGGCGGGCTGGCGCTGATCGCCAGCGACGGCGTCACGGGCGGCCTCAGCGTCTTCTACGAGGCGATCGTCGAGGGCCTGCGCGCCGGAGCGGCCGAAGCGGGCATGCCGTTCGAAGTCCGGATGGTCCGGGAGGAACGCATCACGCCGGACGCCGCGCGCGATTATATGCAGGCCGCGGCGGCCGAAGGTCTCTTTCTCGTCGGCATCGATCCGAACGACATGCTGCGCGACTGGCTGCAGGACGCCATGGTGCCGACCGTTCTCGTCAATGGCACCGACCCCGGAATGCGTTTCGATGGGGTTTCGCCGGCTAATTTCTTCGGCGCCTATCAGGCGACTGGCCGGCTGACGAAGGCCGGCCATCGCCGCATCCTGCATCTGAGCGGCTCACATCGCCAGACGATCCGTGAGCGTATCCGCGGTTTCGAGGCGGCGATTGCCGCTGTCCCTGGCGCCGAAGGTCGTTTCGTAGCCATGACGCTGCAGGGCAGCGCCAGCCGCGAGGCCCATGAACGCACGGCGGCGATCCTCGCCGAGAATGCCGGTTTTACCGCCGCCTTCTGCATGAATGATTTCATCGCCGTCGGCGTGCTCGAGGCTGTCATCGAAGCGGGCCTGCGTGTGCCGGAGGATTTCGCGATCGTCGGTTTCGATGATCTGCCTTGTGCGCTGATGACCAATCCGCAGCTTTCCACCATGCGCGTCGACCGCGCCGCCCTCGGGCGCGAAGCCGTTTCGCTGATGCTGTCCCGTTTCCGCAACAGGACGGCGCCGGCGCGCCACATCTGTCAGGCTGTCGTTCCCGTTGCGGGAGGGACCGTTGTGAACGTCGAAACCCGTGAGTGATCCGATGACCTATGATCCCGCCAGCGCCAATCCGCTTGCCGGCAATCCGCTCGAAACCCGCGCCGATATGAGCCGAGCCCTGCTTGATCTCTTCGATCCGCTGCTTGCCTGTTTTTCGAAAGGCAATGCCCGCGTCAGGCTGAGCGGTGCCGCCGCCCATTTCGACCGGGCGGCGGCCGATCTTGAAGGTTTTGCCCGCCCGCTCTGGGGTTTGGCGCCGCTTGGCGCCGGCAATGGAGACTTCGCCCACTGGCATCGTTTTGCCGAAGGCCTCGCAAACGGCACCGATCCCGCTCATCCCGAATATTGGGGAACCGTCAATGGCCGCGATCAGCGCATGGTCGAGCTTGCCGCCCTCGGTTTTGCCCTGGCGCTGGTGCCGGAAAAAATCTGGGAGCCGCTCGATGCGCGCGCCCGCAGCAATGTCATCGCCTATCTCAAGCACGCCCGGCAGTTCGACTATGCCGACAACAACTGGAAATTCTTCCGGATTTTCGTCGACATCGCCCTCGATCGCCTCGGCGCCGATTTCGATCGCAGCCTGACGCGGCAATATCTGGAGGAACTCGAAGGCTTCTATATCGGCGACGGCTGGTATCGCGACGGAAACGTGCGCCGCATCGACCACTACATTCCCTTCGCCATGCATTTTTACGGGCTGATCTATTCGAAGCTCGTCGATGACGATTACGCCAAGCGCTACCGCGAACGGGCGATCCTCTTCGCCCGCGATTTCCGCCACTGGTTTGCCGCCGATGGGGCGACGATTCCCTTCGGCCGCAGTCTGACCTATCGCTTTGCCTGTGCCGGCTTCTGGTCGGCGCTTGCCTTTGCCGGCGTCGAGGCGCTGCCCTGGGGTGAGGTCAAACACCTTTGCCTGCAGCATCTGCGCTGGTGGAGGGACAAGCCGATCGCCGACCGCGACGGCGTGCTGTCGATCGGTTTCGGCTATCCGAACCTCTTGATGTCGGAGAGCTACAATTCCGCCGGCTCGCCCTATTGGGCATTGAAGGCCTTTCTGCCGCTGGCGATCCAGGAGGATCATCCGTTCTGGACGTCCGAGGAAACGGCGCGGGAGCCGGCGCCCGAGGTCGTTCCCCAGCGCCATCCCGGCATGGTGATGATGCGCACGGGCGGCGACGTCGTGGCGCTGTCATCAGGCCAGGAAAACCTGCAGATGCGCTTCGGCACGGAAAAATACGCGAAATTCGCCTATTCCACCCGTTACGGCTTCAGCGTCGAATCCGATGAGCGCGGCTTTGCGCTCGCCGCTTTCGATTCGATGCTGGCCTTCAGCGATGACGGCCTGCATTACCGCGTGCGCGAAACCAATGAGGAAGCCAGGCTCGCGGGCGATGTGCTTTATGCGAAATGGTCACCTTTCCCCGATGTCAGCGTCGAAAGCTGGCTGGCGCCCGCGGCCCCCTGGCATATCCGCCTCCACCGGATCAGGGCGGCCCGGCCGCTGAGGGTCGCCGAAGGCGGCTTCGCCATCGCCCGTCGGGATTTCGAGCTGGACACGCTGTCGGCGTCGGATGGCGCTGCCTATGCGATCGGCGAAGCCGATTTCAGCGGTATTCTCGACGTGGGATCGTCGGTCGATCGCGCCGGGCTCGTGCAGAAGGCCCAGCCCAACACCAATGTGATCGTCGCAAAGACCATCGTACCGCAGCTGCGCGGTCAGATTCCGGCCGGTGAGACCATCCTGGTAACGGCGGTGCTGGCGCTCGGCGATCCCGCCGCCGTCGCGTCCGCCTGGACGCGGCCGCCGAAGGCGCCTGATCTTGCGGCGCTGGAGGCGCTGGTGCGGGAAAAGGGTGTGACCGTCAGCGCCATCGAAGCGCCGGGCCAGATGCCATGAGCCGCCCGGCCATCGTCCTTGCCATGGAACCGTCGCGCACGGAGCATGTCCTGCCTGACGAGATCCTGCGCCGGCTCGATACCATCGGCCGCCTGCTGGATTCCGAGCCGCTGCAGCATTTCGAGGACGAACGCGCCAGCCGCCTGCTGGCCGAAGCCGAAATCCTGGTGACCGGCTGGGGCGCGCCCTATGTCGGGCCTGAGATTCCCGCTGCCGCGCCGCGGCTTCGCCTCATCGTCCATGCGGCGGGCACGGTGAAGGGCATCATCGACGAGGCCATCTTCGAAGCGGGCATCGCGGTCAGCCACGCGGCCGAGGCCAATGCCGTGCCGGTTGCCGAATTCACGCTTGCCGCGATCCTCTTTGCCGGCAAGCGCGCCTTCCGGTTCCGCGACCTCTATGTCGCCGACCGCAACCGCGATCGCACCTATCCAATGCAGCGCGAAGCGATCGGAAATTATGGCCGCACCCTCGGTATTATCGGCGCCTCGCGCATCGGCAGGCGGGTGATCGAGCTGTTGAAACCTTTCGAATACAGTCTGCTGCTGTTCGATCCGATGGTCGATGCCGCCGAGGCGGCAGGCCTCGGAGCCGAAAAGGTCGCGCTCGACGATTTGATGCGCCGCGCGGATATCGTTTCCCTGCACGCGCCATCACTGCCGTCGACGCAGCATATGATCGATGCGCGAAGACTGTCGCTGATGACGGACGGGGCAACGCTCATCAACACCGCGCGCGGCATTCTCATCGATGAGGCCGCTCTGCTTTCGGAGCTGAAGACCGGCCGCATCGACGCGGTGATCGATGTGACCGATCCGGAAATTCCGGAGGCGGGTTCGGTTTTCTACGATCTGCCGAACGTTTTCCTGACCCCGCACATTGCCGGCGCCATCGGTCTGGAACGGGCTCGCCTCGGAGAGATGGCAGCGGATGAGATCGAGCGTTTTACGGCCGGCCGGCCGCTGCTCTACCAGATCCGCCGGCAGGATCTCGAAAACATCGCCTGACGCAACCAGGGGCGCGTCAACGCGGTGTCCTCAACGAATTGGGCGAGCCGTCATTGGCAAGCTCGGGCATCAGCTCGGCGATATCGACCACCCTGCCGGTGCGCGAACTCGTCAGCGCGGCAATGCCGCAGAGCACGGACATGGCGCCTGCCCGCGTGCCGGCGCGCTGGCCGAGCCTGTCTTCCATGCCGGGCTTGAAGATCATGTTGCGCATGCGGTCGTCGCCGCCGTAATGGCCGCCGGTGAAATGCGGAACGACGATGCGTTCGACGGCTTGCCTGTCATTCGGGAAATTGCGGATGAGGAGGATCGTATCCTCCTTCGGCTGTTCCCAGGGCTGGGCCTCATATTGGCGAATTTCGATGCGCCCCTTGGTGCCGTTGAAGGCGAGGTGATGGCCTTCGATCGGCTGGAAGGTGTTCAGCGAATAGGAGACATGAACGTTGTTGCGGTAGCGGAGGCTGACCACCATCGTATCGGGAATGTCGATGTCTTCGCGGAAGACGCAGCCGTCGCGGAAATAACCGTCGATCTTCGAGGGATCCTCGTAAAGCTGATCCAGGAAAGGGTCGGCTTCGAGATCAAGATAGTAGTCGCATTCATGTGCGTGCGGACAGAGCTTGCAACGAGGCCCGCGGAACGGCCCCTTGCGGCCGTAATTCTGCAGATCGGCGAAGGACGTGACGGCCTCGGGATCGCTGTCGAGATACCAGTTCAGAAGATCGAAATGGTGGGTCGCCTTGTGAACGAACAGGCTGCCGGAATTTTCCGTATAGGCATGCCAGCGGCGGAAGTAGTCGGCGCCGTGTTTGGTGTTCAGATACCAATGGAAATCGACGGAGGTCACCCGGCCGATCTCGCCGGCATTGAGCAGTTCCTTGATGCGGGCCGCCGTCGGCGCATAGCGATAGTTGAAGGAGACATCGACCCGGCGGCCGGTGCGCTTCTCGGCATCGAGAATCCGGCGAATTTTCTCGATCGAGGTGGTCATCGGCTTTTCGGTGATGACGTCGATGCCGGATTCCAGCGCCCGCACGATAATATCGTCATGCGTCTGGTCGGGCGTGCAGACGATGGCCAGATCCGGCCTCTGCTCGGCGAGCATGGAATCGATGTTTTCATAAAGCGGCGCATTGCTGCCGATCATGTTGCGGGCGCGCTCGCCGCGCAGCGAGTTCTTCTCGACGATGGCGGTCAGGTCGACATGTTCGCGCCAGCCGGCCAGCAGGTCCTTGCCCCACATGGTGGTGCCGCGGTTTCCGGTGCCGATCAGGGCAAAACGGCGTTTCTCCATCGAATGAATCCTCCTGCATGCTGATGAAACGAATTTTGAAAATCAGGCCTAAAGCGCGTCGCGATCTTTCAGATTCGCTTAGTCCGCGCTTTAGGTCTTTGGCTTTCGCATGTCGTGATCGCAAAACCGCTGCGCACTTTTGCGCGACATGCTTAGCAGCAGCTCCGGAAGCGCTCGACGCAGGTGGCGATCACTTCGTCGGCCGGACGCTTCCACCAGGTCTCTGCCGAGAAGATCTCCACTTCCTGCGCCCCGAAGAAGCCCGCCGCCTCGATCATCCGCCTTATGCCCTTGAGGTCGATGACGCCGTCGCCCATCATGCCGCGGTCGAGCAGCATATCCTTGGTCGGCACCAGCCAGTCGCAGATGTGATGGGCAAAGATGCGTTTCATGCGGCCCGCGCGGGCGATCTGGTTGGCGAGATCTGGATCCCACCAGACATGGTAGACATCGATCGCAACGCCGACATCCTCGCCGAGCGGTTCGCACATGTCGAGCGCCTGGCCGAGCGTGTTCACGCAGGAGCGGTCGGCGGCATACATCGGATGCAGCGGCTCGATCGCGAGCTTCACACCGGATGCCTGGGCATGCGGCAGAACGGCGGCGATGCCGTCGAACACCATTTGCCGGGCCGCGACAATATCCTTCGAGCTGCCGGGCAGGCCGCCGACGACGAGCACGAGGCAATCGGCGGAAAACGCCGCCGCTTCGTCGATGGCGCGCCTGTTGTCGTCGAGGTTCTTTTGCCAGTCGGCCTCGCTTGCCGCCGGAAAGAAGCCGCCGCGGCAAAGGCCGGTCAGCTTGATGCCGTTCGACTTGACGATCCTGACCGCCTCGTCGAGACCGGCCTTGGCGACCTGGTCGCGCCAGGGCGCGATCGAGGTGATGCCGTGCTTCAGGCAGATATCGACCGCTTCGGCAAAGCCGCATTGCTCGCGGATCGTCGCCAGATTGATCGAAAGTCCTTCGACCTGCATCTCATTCCCCTCCCATTGCCATGCCTGAGATCAGTGAATGCCGTGGACAGCAAGCACTTGGCGCATGCGCGCCGCTGCAAGTTCCGGATCGGCCAGAACCCGCGCCTTGTCTGCCAGGCGGAAGAGTTCGGCCAGATGTGCCAGCGAACGCGTGCTTTGCTGGCCGCCGACCATAACGAAATGATCCTGCAGGCCGTTGAGATAGGCGAGGAAGACGACGCCGGTCTTGTAGAAGCGGGTCGGCGCCTTGAAGATGTGACGCGACAGCGGCACGGTCGGCTCGAGCAGATCGAAGAATTCGTGATTGCTCTTGCGGCCGAGCGCGTCGAGCGCGGCCGAGGCTGCCGGCGCGATCGCATCGAAAATGCCGAGCAGTGCGTCGGAATGGCCCTCTTCGTCGCCGGCGATCAGTTCGGCATAGTTGAAATCGTCGCCGGTATACATGCGGACACCTTTCGGCAGCCGGCGGCGCATCGCCACTTCCTTCTCCTTCGACAGAAGAGAGATCTTGATGCCGTCGACTTTCTGAGCATTGGCCTCGATCACCTCGAGGCAGGTTTCCATCGCTTTCAGATGGTCGTCATTGCCCCAGTAACCCTGAAGCGCCGGATCGAACATTTCGCCGAGCCAGTGGATGATGACCGGCTCCTTGACCTGGCGAAGGATGCGGTCATAGACCCTGACATAATCGTCCGGGCTCCTTGCGACGACGGCAAGCGCCCGGCTTGCCATCAGGATGATGCGGCCGCCGGCCGCCTCGACCGTTTCGATCTGCTCCTCATAGGCCTTGAGGATCGTGTCGATCGTCACCTCGGGGCCGGGTATCAGGTGGTCGGTGCCGGCGCCGCAGGCAATCAATGCATCCTTGCGGCCGGCGGCTTCGCCAAGCGCCCGGCGGATGAGGTCACGCGCTTCCGGCCAGCCGAGCCCCATGCCGCGCTGCGCCGTATCCATGGCTTCGGCGACACCGAGGCCGAGATCCCAGAGCCGATGGCGGAAGGCCAGCGTCCGTTCCCAGTCGATCGCCGGCGTCAGCCAGGGGTCGTTGTCGGCAAGCGGATCGGCAACGACGTGCGCCGCCGCAAAGGCGATGCGCGGGAAGCTCGTGGCGTCGCGCTTCTTCAGTTCGATCGGCGTGCCGGTCAGCGTATAGGGGACGATCTTGCCGTCGAGAGGGAGATTGATCGTCGTCACGGCTCAGAACTCCAGTGCGGGAACGTCGAGCCAGCGGCGTTCGGCCCAGGATTTCAGCCCGAGTTCGGCCAGCTGCACACCCTTGGCGCCGGCCTCCAGGCCGTAGGGCCACGGCGCGTCTTCGACGACATGGCGGATGAACATTTCCCACTGCGCCTTGAAGCCGTTGTCGAAGGCCTGGGTATCAGGAACCTCGTCCCAAGTCTTGTAGAAGTCGATCGTCTGCGGCTGGTCGGGGTTCCAGACCGGCTTCGGCGTGTTGACGCGGTGCTGGCTCCAGCATTTCGTCAGGCCGGCGACAGCCGAACCATGCGTGCCGTCGACCTGGAAGGTCACGAGATCGTCGCGGCGCACGCGCACCGCCCAGGAGGAATTGACCTGCGCGATCACGCCGCCCTCAAGTTCGAAGGTCGCGTAGGCCGCGTCATCCGTATCGCAATCATAGGGCTTGCCCTGCTCGTCGATGCGGCTCGGAATATGCGTGGCGCCGAGGCAGGAGACAGCCTTGACTTCGCCGAACAGATTGTCGAGCACGTAGCGCCAGTGGCAGAGCATGTCGAGGATGATGCCGCCGCCATCGCCCTTGCGATAGTTCCAGGAGGGGCGCTGCGCCGGCACGCCCCAATCGCCCTCGAAGACCCAATAGCCGAATTCGCCGCGCACCGAGAGGATCTTGCCGAAAAAGCCGGAATCCCTGAGCAGCGCCAGTTTGCGCAGGCCGGGCAGGAAGAGCTTGTCCTGCACGACGCCATGCTTGAGCCCGGAGCGCCGCGCCTTGCGGGCGAGATCGATCGCCACCTGCAGATCGTCGGAAATCGGCTTTTCGCAGTAGACGTGCTTGCCGGCGTCGAGCGCCCTGGACAGAAGCTCGGCGCGCATCAGCGTCGTGCCGGCGTCGAAGAAGATCGTGTCGTCGGGATTGGCCAGCGCGGCATCGAGATCGGTCGACCAGCGCTTGATGTTATGCTTCTTCGCCAGCTCTTCCATCTTGGCGCCGTTGCGGCCGACGATGATCGGGTCGATCTCAAGTTTCTCGCCCGAATTCAGCGTGATGCCGCCTTGGTCGCGGAAGGCCAGAATCGAGCGCACCAGGTGCTGGTTGTAACCCATGCGGCCGGTGACGCCGTGCAAGATGATCCCCAAGCGTGCCATTTTTTTCCTCCCTGCAATCTTTTTCGGCGGGAGCGGGCATGTCAGCCCGGCCCTCCCAAGCCAGTAACTAAACAGTTACTTGATGACAGAAGAGCGGCGAGCCTGTCAAGAGTCGAATCCGACTTTCGAGACTCAGCGCTTGATCGAGGCGAGCGTGACGTGGACGATATGGCTTTCCCAGGCGTTGAGATTGGCCGGCTCGATCAGGTCGCGGCCGAAGATCGTCGAAAGCGTGTACTGGTTGGAGAGATAGAAATAGCCGAGCGAGGCGATCGTCAGGTAAACATGCAGCGGATCGGCCGTCTCGACGAAGACGCCCTGTTTCTTGCCCTGTTCGAGCACTTGGGATAGCTCGCCGATCAGGTGCGAATGGAGTTCCTTGAGCCGGACGGATTGGCGCAGCCACCGGGCGCGATGCAGGTTTTCCGTGCCGAGCAGGCTCAGGAATTCCGGGTGCTGGAGGAAATAGCGCCAGGTGAAGAGCGCCAATTCGCCGATGCCTTCCTCCGGGCTGCGGTCGCCGATATGCAGCGCGCGCTCGGCGGTGCGGATGCCGACATAGGCTTCCTCGAGCACTTTGAGGTAGAGCTGCTCCTTGTCGCCGAAATAATGATAAAGCATGCGCTTGTTGGTGCCGGCCCGTTCGGCGATGGCGTCGACGCGGGCGCCGCCCATGCCGTTTTCGGCAAATTCCCGGGTTGCCGCTTCGAGGATCGCCGCGCGTGTCCGCTCCGGATCGCGTTGGGCCGTCCGTTCTGTCGACGGTCGCCGGGCCTGCTTCTTTTCCCTGTTTCCCCCGCTGTCGTTCATCGCTCCACCCCTGTCTTCACGTGTTGCGCTCATAAGCCTTCGGTGCGAAATTGTAAAAACCGAATTTGGAAGGGCGGCCCACCGGAACAGAAGGGTCGGAGCATGACGTCGCCTGAACCGTCGAGGCTTTTCGCCATCATGCTCTAACCGACACCGCTTGACAGGCTTGCCGCTTTGCTCGTAGCTTGTAACCAATTAGTTATTTGCGCAAGCAAAACTGGTTTGGAAGCGTGTGGAGGCGCTTCCCTTTGGAGGAGGAAAAAATGACCCTGCGTGTAAACAGACGTAATTTCGTGGCCGGCGGCGCAGCACTTCTGTCGCTCTCGGCGCTCGGCACCAGCGCCCTGGCGCAGGAAACGCGCCTGCGTCTCCTGTGGTGGGGCTCGCAGCCACGTGCCGACCGCACCAACAAGGTGTCGCAGCTCTATCAGACCAAGAATCCGGGGACGTCGATTACTGGCGAGTTCCTCGGCTGGGGCGATTACTGGCCGCGCCTTGCGACCCAGGTCGCGGGCCGCAACGCGCCCGACGTCATCCAGATGGACTATCGTTATATCGTCCAATATGCACGGCGTGGCGCGCTCGCCCCGCTCGAATCCTATATGCCGGCCAAGCTCAATCTCGACGATTTCGACAAGGCCCAGATCGAAGGCGGCAGTGTCGACGGCCATCTCTATGGCGTCAGCCTAGGTGCGAACTCGGCCGCGACGGTCCTGAACACCACCGCCTTTAAGGAGGCCGGGGTCGATCTGCCGACGCAGGCGACCACCTGGGATGAGTTTGCCCGCATGGGCGCCGAGATCACCAAGGCCGGCAAGCGCAAAGGCATGTTCGGCCTCGCCGATGGCAGCGGCGGCGAGCCTCTGTTCGAAAACTGGCTGCGTCAGCGCGGCAAGGCGCTCTATACCGCCGATGGCAAGATCGGCTTCGGCGTGGACGATGCCTCGGAATGGTACGACATGTGGGCCAAGTTCCGTGAGGCTGGCGCCTGCGTTCCCGCCGATATCCAGGCTCTCGACAAAAATGATATCGAAACCAACACGGTGTCGCTCGGCAAATCTGCGGCCGGTTTTGCCCATTCCAATCAGTTCGTTGCCTATCAGGCCATGAACAAGGACAAGCTGGCGCTCACCAATTACATGCGCATCAAGGCGGATTCGAAGGGCGGCCACTATCGCAAGCCTTCGATGTTCTTCTCGGTCTCGGCCCAGTCGAAAGCGATCGACCTGGCCGTGGACTACATCAACTTCTTCGTCAAGAACCCCGAGGCAGTGCTGCTCCTGGATGTCGAACGCGGCATTCCGGAATCGGCCGCCATGCGCGAGGTCGTCGCGGCGAAGCTCGATGAGAACGGCAAGGTTGCATTGGCCTATGTCAGCGGTCTCGGCGATCTTGCCGGCAAATTGCCGCCGCCGCCGCCGGCCGGCGCCGGTGAAGGCGAGCTGATGCTGCGAAACATCGCCGAACAGGTCGGTTTCGGACAGCTGTCTCCCGCCGACGGCGGCAAACAGCTGGTCACTGAAATTACGCAGATTCTCGCACGAGGCTGATCCCGTATGAGCAATGCGATGCGCACGCCCGCAGGGGCCATAAATGTGGAAAGATATGAGGGGGCCGTGGCCGAAGGGCGCTTCCGGCGTCTCTGGAATGCCAATGCTCCCGGCTATCTCTTCCTTCTGCCATGGCTTGCCGGCTTTTTCGGGCTGACGCTCGGGCCGGCCCTGATTTCGCTCTACCTCTCCTTCACCGACTTCGACATGCTGCAGTCGCCGCGGTGGGTGGGAATGGCGAATTACGTGCGCATCGCCACGGCGGATCCGAAATTCTCGGCCGCCATGCACGTCACCCTGACTTATGTTGTCTTCTCGGTGCCGTTCAAGCTGACCTTCGCCTTGCTGGTCGCCATGGCGCTGAACCGCGGCCTGCGCGGGCTGACCTTCTATCGCGCCATCTTTTACCTGCCCTCATTGCTGGGCGGCAGCGTGGCGATCGCCGTTCTCTGGCGCCAGCTTTTTGCCAGTGATGGTCTCGTCAATGCCGCGCTCTCGCAGTTCGGCATCGAGGGGCCGAGCTGGATCTCGCATCCGAATTATTCGATCTATACGCTGGTGGCGCTCTCGGTCTGGCAGTTCGGTTCGCCGATGATCATCTTCCTTGCCGGCCTGCGCCAGATCCCGCAGGACATGTATGAGGCGGCCAGCCTCGACGGCGCCTCGAAATTCCGCCAATTCTACAAGATCACCCTGCCGCTTCTGACGCCGGTAATCTTCTTCAACGCCGTCGTCCAGACGATCGAAGCCTTCAAGGCCTTCACGCCGGCCTTCATTATCTCGGGTGGCACCGGCGGGCCGATCAATTCGACGCTGTTCTACACGCTCTACCTCTATCAGGAAGCCTTCGGCAATTTCCGCATGGGCTATGCCTCGGCGCTCGCCTGGATCCTGGTGGTGATCATCGCGATCTTCACCGCCTTCTCCTTCCTGACCTCGCGTTATTGGGTGCATTACGATGACTGAGATGACCGCTTCCGTCACTGCGGCCAGGCCGCCATCGGACATCACCAAACGCAGCCTGCCGGCGTCGCTCGTCATCCACGCCCTGCTGATCGCCGCTTCGCTTCTGATGCTCTATCCGCTGTTGTGGATGGTCTCGGCATCGGTCAGGCCGGAAACCGAGATCTTCTCGTCGACCTCGCTCATCCCGTCGTCGATCGATTTCTCATCCTATGCGCGCGGCTGGGTCGGCCTCGATGTCAGCTTCGGCCGGTTCTTCTGGAATTCGCTCGTCATCTCGCTGCTGGTGGTGACCGGCAATGTCATCGCCTGTTCGCTGACGGCCTTCGCCTTTGCCAGGCTGCGTTTTGCCGGCCGGAATTTCTGGTTTGCGATCATGCTCGGCACGCTGATGATCCCCTATCACGTGACGCTGATCCCGCAATATGTGCTCTTCCTCAATCTCGGCTGGGTCAACACCATCCTGCCGCTTGTCGTGCCGAAGTTCCTGGCAAGCGACGCCTTCTTCATCTTCCTGATGGTGCAGTTCTTCCGCGGCATCCCGCGCGAACTCGACGAGGCGGCGATGATGGACGGCTGCAGCGCCTGGCGCATCTATTGGAAGATCATGCTGCCGCTGTCGCTGCCGGTGCTGGCAACCGCCGCCATCTTCTCCTTCATCTGGACCTGGGACGATTTCTTCGGCCCGCTGATCTACCTGAACGACATGAACACCTATACGATCCAGCTCGGCCTGCGCACCTTCGTCGATTCCACCAGCGCCTCGGATTGGGGCGGTCTCTTCGCCATGTCGACTTTGACGCTCGTGCCGGTCTTCTTCTTCTTCCTGTTCTTCCAACGCCTGCTGATCGAGGGCATCGCCACGACCGGCATGAAACGCTGATGGCGGCAATGGGAAAGAGTGACATGAGCATCAAGACGGTCGCGATCGTCGGCTGCGGCATCGGCCGCTCCCACATCGTCGAGGGCTATCTGCCGCATTCCGACAAGTTCAAGGTCGTGGCGATCTGCGACCTGAACGGTGAGCGGTTGGCTGCGGTCGGAGACGAGTTCGGCATCGAGCGCCGCACCACTTCCTTTGCGGAGCTGCTTACCGATGACACGATCGACATCATCGATATCTGCACCCCGCCTGGCATCCATCTGGAACAGGTGGTGGCAGCACTCGCCGCCGGTAAGCATGTCGTATGCGAAAAGCCGCTGACCGGCTCGCTTGCCGCCGTCGATACGATCATGGAAGCGGAAAAGAGTGCCAAAGGCGTGCTGATGCCGATCTTCCAGTATCGTTACGGCGACGGTATCCAGAAGGCCAAACGGATCATCGATGCCGGCATTGCCGGCAAAGCCTATACGGCTTCGGTCGAAACCTTCTGGTTGCGCAAACCGGAATATTACGCCGTGCCCTGGCGCGGCAAATGGGCGACGGAACTCGGCGGCGTGCTCGTCACCCATGCGCTGCATCTGCACGACATGATGATGCATCTGATGGGGCCGGCGGCAAGGGTTTTCGGCCGTGTCGCCACCCGCGTCAACGATATCGAGGTCGAAGATTGCGCCTCCGCCAGCCTGCTGATGGAAAACGGCGCCTTCGTCTCGCTGTCCTGCACGCTCGGCTCGCAGGAGCAGATCAGCCGGCTGAGGCTGCACTTCGAGAACGTCACCTTCGAAAGCACGCACGAACCCTACACGCCGGGCAAAGATCCCTGGAAGATCATCGCCGCCAATGATGACGTCAGGGCAAAGATCGACCGCGTGGTCGGCGACTGGCAGCCGGTCGCGCCGCGGTTCACCACCCAGATGGGCCAGTTCCATGCCTTCCTCAGCGGCCAGGGGCCGCTGCCGGTGACAACTCAGGATGCGCGCCGTGCCCTCGAACTTGTCACCGCCATCTACCAATCTTCCGACAGCGGCGCTGAAGTGCCGCTGCCGGTCGGTCCCGACAGTCCAAAATACGCCGATTGGCGCGCAAGAACGAAGTAACCGATAAATAAACGAGAGGGTTTTGAGAAGATGGCAACCAGTGTCGTTCTTCAGAAGGTCGAGAAGCGCTACGGCGCGATGGATGTGATCCATGGCATCGACCTCACGATCGATCCCGGCGAATTCGTCGTTTTTGTCGGGCCCTCCGGCTGCGGAAAATCGACCCTTCTGCGCATGATCGCCGGCCTCGAAGAGATATCGGGCGGCGCGCTGCTGCTCGACAGCGAGCGCATGAACGAGGTGGCGCCGGCCAAGCGCGGCATCGCCATGGTTTTCCAGTCCTATGCGCTCTATCCGCACATGTCGGTCTACAAGAACCTCGCCTTCGGCCTGGAGACGGCGGGTTACAAAAAGGCCGATATCCAGCCGAAGGTCAAACGTGCCGCCGAGATCCTGCAGATCGAAAAGCTCCTGGAGCGTAAGCCGAAGGCGCTCTCCGGTGGCCAGCGCCAGCGTGTCGCCATCGGCCGGGCCATCGTGCGCGAGCCGCGTATCTTCCTGTTCGACGAGCCGCTGTCGAATCTCGATGCCGAACTGCGCGTGCAGATGCGGGTCGAGATCTCCCGCCTGCACCGGCAGCTCGGCAACACCATGATCTACGTCACCCATGATCAGGTCGAAGCGATGACGATGGCCGACAAGATCGTCGTCTTGAATTCCGGCCGCATCGAGCAGGTCGGCGCGCCGCTCGATCTCTACAACAACCCGGCCAACCGCTTCGTCGCCGGCTTTATCGGCAGCCCGAAGATGAACTTTCTGCAGGCGCGCATCGAAGAGGTCGGTGAAGCCGAAACCAGCATTCATGTTTGCGGCAATTCCGTCCGCCTGCCGCGCCGGCTGCAAGGCGAGGCCGGTGAGACCGTCACCTTCGGCATCCGCCCCGAGCATCTTTCCCTCACGCAGGGCGCCATCACGCTCTCGACCGTTAATGTCGATCTCGTCGAAAATCTCGGCGGCGCCACCATGCTCTACACCACAACGCCGGATGGCCAGTTGCTGACGGTCGCGCTCGACGGTCAGCAGAAGGTCGAGCCCGGCGCCAATGTGAAGGCTCTCTTCGATCCGGCCCGCTGCCACGTCTTCGACGCCGCCGGCAAGACGATCTGACCCTAAAGCGCCCTTTGCGCGTCCGGAAGGACGCGCGCGGCTGCTTGACAGCCTATCCTGCTCTGCCCCATCATTTTGCCAGCGCCGCAAGGGGGATAGCATGACGCCTGAGGATAGGATTCATGCGCTTGGCATCTGGCAGGGTCCGATTGAAATTTCGCCGATATCTGGCGGCATCACCAACAGGAACTATCTGGTCAGCGATGCCGTCGCGCGCTGCGTGGTGAGACTCGGCACCGATATTCCGATCCACCACATCATCAGGCAGAACGAGCTTGCCGCAAGCCGCGCGGCGCACGCAGCCGGCCTGTCGCCCGCCGTCATCCACCATTCGCCCGGCGTGCTGGTGCTCGACTATATCGAGGCGCGGGCGCTGTCGCCCGAGGATATCAGGACGCCGGAAATGCTGGCCCGGATCGTGCCGCTGGTGCGCGCCTGCCACCATGATATCGCACGGCATTTCCGCGGCCCGGCGATGATCTTCTGGGTCTTCCATGTCATCCGCGACTACGCCGCCAGCCTGAAGGAGTCGGGCAGCCTCCACCTCCCACTGCTGCCGGCGTTGATCGCCAAGGCCGAGACGCTGGAAGAGGCGGCAGCGCCGTTCGAGATCGCCTTCGGCCATAACGACCTGCTGGCCGCCAATTTTCTCGATGACGGCAAGCGGCTCTGGCTGATCGATTGGGACTATGCCGGCTTCAACACGCCGCTGTTCGATCTCGGCGGGTTGGCCTCCAACAACGAGTTCTCGCAGGCCGCCGAGCAAATGATGCTGGAGATCTATTTCGATCGGCCGCCGACCGATGATCTCCGCCGCCGCTACGGCGCGATGAAATGCGCCTCGCTGCTGCGCGAGACGCTCTGGAGCATGATTTCGGAAATCCACTCCACCATCGATTTCGACTATGCCGCCTATACAGCCGAAAATCTCGCGCGCTTCGAGCGCACCTATCAAGCTTTTGAACAGGATCGATAAATGACGAGACAATTACCGAAGACGGCCAAGGCCGTGGTCATCGGCGGCGGCATCATCGGCTGCTCGACGGCCTATCATCTCGGCAAGCTCGGCTGGACCGATACGGTTTTGCTCGAGCGCAAGAAGTTGACCTCGGGCACCACCTTCCATGCCGCCGGTCTTGTCGGCCAGCTGCGCAGCAGCGCCAACATCACCCAGCTGCTCGGTTATTCCGTCGATCTCTACAAGCGGCTGGAAGAGGAAACCGGTCTCGGCACCGGCTGGAAGATGAATGGCGGCCTGCGCCTTGCCTGCAACGAGGAGCGCTGGACGGAGGTCAAGCGCCAGGCGACCACGGCGCAGTCCTTCGGCCTCGAAATGCAGTTGCTGACACCGCAGGAGGCCTTCGATCTCTGGCCGCTGATGACAACAGACGATCTCGTCGGCGCCGCCTTCCTGCCGACCGACGGCCAGGCCAACCCTTCAGACATCACCCAGGCGCTGGCAAAGGGCGCCCGCATATCAGGCGTTTCGATCTTCGAGGATACCGAGGTTCTCGACCTCGACATCGACAAGGGAAGGATCCGCGCCGTCGTCACGGCTGAAGGCCGCATCGAATGCGAGCGCGTCGTCGTCTGCGCCGGCCAATGGACGCGCGCCTTCGCTGCCCGCTTCGGCGTCAACGTGCCGCTGGTCTCGGTCGAGCACCAGTATATCATCACCGAATCCTTCGGTGTGCCCTCCAACCTGCCGACGCTACGCGATCCCGATCGCCTGACCTATTACAAGGAAGAGGTCGGCGGCATCGTCATGGGCGGCTATGAGCCGAACCCGATTGCCTGGGCTGAGAAAGGCATCCCCGAAGGTTTCCACTACACGCTGCTGGACAGCAATTTCGAGCATTTCGAGCAGATCATGGAACAGGCGCTCGGCCGCGTTCCGGCGCTGGAGAATGTCGGTGTCAAGCAGCTGCTGAACGGCCCGGAAAGCTTTACGCCGGATGGCAACTTCATTCTCGGCGAGGCGCCCGAGCTCAAAAATTTCTTTGTCGGCGCCGGCTTCAACGCCTTCGGCATCGCCTCAGCCGGCGGCGCCGGCATGGCGCTTGCCGAATGGGTGACCAAGGGCGAGCCGCCCTACGATCTCTGGCCGGTCGATATCCGCCGTTTCGGCCGCCCGCATTTCGATACCGACTGGGTGCGCACTCGCACGCTCGAAGCCTATGGCAAGCACTACACCATGGCCTGGCCGTTCGAGGAGCATTCGAGCGGGCGCCCCTGCCGCAAGTCGCCGCTCTATGACAGGCTGAAGGCGCAGGGTGCCTGTTTCGGGGAAAAGCTCGGCTGGGAGCGGCCGAACTGGTTCGCCGATCTCTTCGCCAATGAGGAGCCGAAGGATATTTATAGCTACGGCAGACAGAACTGGTTCGACGCCGTCGGCCGCGAGCACAAGGCGGTGCGCGAGGCGGCCGTCATCTTCGACCAGACCTCCTTCGCCAAATTCGTGCTGAAGGGCAGGGATGCCGAGGCGGCACTCTCCTGGATCGCCGCCAACGATGTCGCAAGGCCCGCGGGATCGCTCATCTATACGCAGATGCTGAACGACAAGGGCGGCATCGAATGCGACCTGACCGTCGCCCGCATTGCCGAGGACGAATATTACATCGTCACCGGCACCGGTTTCGCCACCCACGACTTCGATTGGATCGCCCGCAATATTCCGGCGGAGATGCATGCCGAACTGGTCGACGTCACCTCGGCCTATTCCGTTCTGTCGCTGATGGGACCGAATGCACGCGCCGTGCTGGAGAAGGTGACCGGCAGCGACGTCTCGAATGCCGCCTTCCCCTTCGGCCAGGTCAGAACGATCGGCATATCGGGCTGCCCGGTGCGGGCCTTGCGCATCACCTATGTCGGCGAGCTCGGCTACGAACTGCATATTCCCATTGAGTATGCGACCACGGTCTATGATGTGTTGATGGTTGCTGGCGGCGAGCTCGGCCTCGTCAATGCCGGCTACCGCGCCATCGAAAGCTGCCGCCTGGAAAAGGGCTATCGCGCCTGGGGTTCCGATATCGGCCCCGACCACACGCCCGTTGAGGCCGGCCTCGGCTGGGCGGTGAAGATCAGGAAGAACGTTCCCTTCCGCGGCCGCCAGGCGATCGAACGGCAGCTTAAGGAGGGTGTGAAGAAGCGCCTTGCCTGCTTCGTTCCCGACGATCCCGATACCGTGCTGCTCGGCCGCGAAACCATCTATCGCGACGGCAAACGCGTCGGCTGGCTGTCGAGCGGCGGCTTTGGTTACGCGCTGGGAAAACCGATCGGCTACGGCTATGTCCGCAACGCCGAGGGGGTCACGGAGGATTTCGTCTTGTCCGGCAGCTATGAGCTCGATGTCGCCAGGGAACGCATTCCCTGTAAGGTGTCGCTGGCCCCGCTCTACGATCATGATATGGCGCGGGTGAAGGCGTGACCATGTGGCGTGGGTTTACGCCTCCGCGTCAAAGCGGACCGTCGCGGCTTGGCACCCTCTTCTCCCCAGCGGGGGTCCGAAGGACGGGCTGAGACCCGCGGCTCAACCCAGGTAAAGGTGGCCCGAAGGGTCGGATGGGGGGCCGCACGGCACACCATTCATTGCTCTTCGCTTGCGCTCAGCGCATTCGCGGCTTTCGCCGCTCACCCCCTCCTCTGCCTGCCGGCATCTTCTCCCCGCCGGGGAGAAGGGACCTGTAGCACGCGCCTTGCTATCTCTCCCCAAGTAAGAGCAAGGCGTGTCGGAGGAAGAGAGAAAACCTCAAAACAGCGGCAACCGATCGTCCTGGATCAGGATCTCCAGCTTGTCCGAGACATCCTGCGCCCACGCCCGATGTTCCGTCAAAGCCTTCGGGAAAAGTCCGGGCAAGGTGAACAGCGCCGCCGAAATCGCCGGACCGGTGCGCGGGACATCGGCGATCAACGCGGCGATTTCGGCTGCACGGGGATCGCGCAATTCGTAGCGCTCGCCATTGCCGCGTTCGCCGATCGCATAGCGCATCCATGCCGCAACGGCGATCGCATAGGTCTCCGCCCTGTCGCCGTGCGCCAGCGCCTCGCATGCCGGTTCCAGCAGCCGCTGCGGCAGTTTCTGGGTGCCGTCCATGGCGATCTGATAGGTGCGGTGGGCGATCGCCTTGTTTGCAAAGCGCGCTATCAATTCCTTGGCATAGTCGTCGAGATCGATGCCGGGGACCGGATCGAGCGTTCTCGCCGCCGCGTGCATGTGGCGATAGGCAAGTCCGGCCAGCGCGTCATCGTCCATCACGTCGCGGATGAATTCATAGCCGCCGATATAACCGAGATAAGCGAGCAGCGAATGGGCGCCGTTCAACATCCGGAGCTTCATCTTCTCATAGGCCGAGACGTCTTCGACCATCAGCGCGCCGCGCACCTTTTCCCAATCCGGCCGCCCATTGGCGAAATGGTCCTCGATCACCCATTGGGTAAAGGGTTCCGTCTCGATCGCCGCCATATCCGTGCGGCCGGTCAGCCGCTCGGCATCGGCATAGGTCGCCTCGGTGCTGGCCGGCGTGATGCGGTCGACCATCGTCGACGGGAATGGCACGTTGGCTTCGATCCAGCGATGCAGATCGGCATCGATGCGGGAGGTGAATTCGAGCACCAGGCGTTTCAGCACGGCGCCGTTGCTCGGCAGGTTGTCGCAGCTGAGCGGCGTAAACGGGGCAATGCCCTTCTGCCGGCGGCGCGCAAGGCCTTCGACGAGATAGCCGATGACGCCACGCGGCGCATGCCGGTTGGCGAGGTCGGCGACGATATCGGGATGTTTGAGGTCGAGGCCGCCGGTTGCCGGATCGAAGCCATAGGCCTTTTCCGTCACCGTCATGCTGACGATACGGATATCAGGATCTTCGAGCCGCGCAAGCAGGCCGGCCGGATCGCGCGGCGCCACATGCGCCTTCAGGATCGAGCTGATCACCTCAGCCGTCGTGCCCGAGGTATCGCGGATCAGCGTCGTATAGAGCCCGTTCTGGGCAGTCAGATTGTCCGCGACATCGGGCGTGCGCAGGCTTGCCACCTCGATGCCCCAGTCGCCGCCTGCAGCGGCGAGCGCGCCATCGGTAAACGGCGCGAAATGCGCGCGGAAGAAGGCGCCGGGGCCTAGATGCAGAATGCCGCTTTTCAGCCGGCTGCGGTCATAGGCGGGAAGCTTCGCCGTCGGGGCGAGGCCGGAAAGGGTCTGCAGTCGTTCGCTCACAGCTTATAGGCCTTCTTCGCATTACCATAGGAGAGTTCGCTCGCCACGATCTCGGCGTCGCTCTTGGAAATCCGGTGCTCGGCGACAAGCCCAGCGAGGAAGCGGCAGACTTCGCGGCGCCAGACATCGTGCCGCGCCGGGATCGAAAGCAGCGCGCGCGTATCGTCGTTGAAGCCGGCCATATTGGCAAAACCTGCCGTTTCCACCACCTGGTCGAGATAGCGCCGGATGCCGAGCGGGCTGTCGTGGAACCACCAGGGCGGGCCGATCATCAGGCAGGGCCAATGGCCGGCCATCGGCGCCAGCTCGCGCGCATAGGTCGTCTCGTCAAGGGTGAAGAGCAGCACCCGCAGCCCCGGCGCATGGCCGTATTTCGACAGCAGCGCATTGAGGCCGCCGACCCAGTCGGTGGGCGTCGGGATATCGGCGCCCATATTCGGGCCGCGGGTCGCAAACAGCCCGCTGTCGGTATTGCGCCGCGAGCCGGCGTGGATCTGCATCACCATGCCGTCTTCGGCCGAAAGTCCGGCCATCTCGGTCATCATCTGGCCGCGGAAGAGCTCGGCATCCTGAGGCGAAAGCGGACCCTTCAGCGCCTTGTCGAGCAGCGCCTGCTTTTCGGCAAGTGGCAGGTCGGCGGTGAAGGCTGTGGGTACGCCGTGATCGGTCGCGGTGGCGCCGAACTGGCGGAAATAGGCGCGGCGGCGCCGATGCGCCTCGATCAGGCCGTCCCAGCGCGTCACGTCAGCGCCGGTGATCTCCCCGAACTTGACGAGATTGTTGCGGAAGCCGACGGCGTCGGGATCGGTGACGCTGTCCGGCCGGTAGGTGGTGCGCACTCTGCCGATCCAGCCGTCCGCGGCCATCTTCTGGTGATGGGCCAGCGGGTCGAGCGCACCTTCTGTGGTCGCGATCGTTTCGATGCCGAAGCGCTGATGCAGCGCCCGCGGCCGGAATTCGGGAAGGGCGAGCTGGGCATTGATGTGATCGTAGAGCGCATCGGCATTGTCTGATGTCAGCGGCTCGGTGCAGCCGAGTACGGCCGACATGGCGTGGTCGACCCAGAGGCTCGATGGCGTTCCGCGGAAGAGATGGTAATGCTTGGCAAAGCTCCGCCAGATCGCGCGTCCTTGAGCCACCGGTTTGCCATCGAGCCGCGGCACGCCGAGTTCGTCCAATGGAACGCCGACGCTGTGCAGCATGCGGAAGAGATAATGATCGGGAATGACGAGCAGCGAGGCCGCGTCTTCGAAGGGCTTGTCGTCGGCGAACCAGGACGGTTCGGTATGCCCGTGCGGGCTGACGATCGGAAGATTGCGCACCGTCTCATAGAGGTCTCGCGCAATGGTCCGTGTTGCCGGGTCGGCCGGAAAGAGCCGGTCCGGATGAAGAAAGCCGTTTCCTGCATCCATCAGTATTCCTCCCTGATGGATATGGGCCTACCCCACAACATCAGGCGCGGCAAGGTCTTTTAGTAACCAAACGGTTCAGTTTTGCGCGCGGCTGCGCCGGCCATCGAAAACATTGACGAGATGGCCTATTTCCGCTTTGGGAGAACCATCTATTCTGCCGGTGTCGGCAAAGGAGGATCTAGAGCCTTTCCGGGTTAGATTGTAGCATTCTGTTGGCTCAAACGGAGTCGGATGGTCGACCGGCCGGCGCGTGTCGTAGCCCGGTTCTACGGCCAAGCCGGCCGGTCGAGCAGGCGGCCCGTTTCAGCCAACCCGAAGGGCCGAGCATCTTTCCGCCAGGACAAAGGCGATCGGCTCGGGCGTACCAAGGGGTATGCCCGTCGCCAATCGCCTTTGCCCTGACGAAAACCTGCTCCGGCAGAATGCTGCAATCTAACCCGGAAAGACTCTAATGTCCGACGAGACGAACCGCATCACCCGGCTGGAGGAAATGCTGGCCTATCAGGCAAAGACGATCGAGGAGCTTTCTGATCAGCTTGCCGAACAATGGAAGATCGTCGAGCAGATGCGCACCAAGCTCGACCGTCTGACCGAACGTTTCCTGTCGCTGGAGGAGCAGTCGCTGGAAGCGCCTGCCGTCACCCGTCCGCCGCATTATTAACGGCACGCGGCGAGAGGCCGCGTGCCCGGTTCTTGCGGCTGGCTGATCAGACGCCGCCGATGCAGAGATATTTCATTTCGAGATAGTCGTCGGCGCCGTGGCGTGAGCCCTCGCGGCCGAGGCCGGATTGCTTGATGCCGCCGAAGGGCGCGGTCTCGGACGACATGATGCCGGTATTGATGCCGATCATGCCGTATTCCAGCGCTTCCGCCACCCGCCAGACCTTCTTCAGGTCGCCGGCATAGAAGTAGGCGGCAAGGCCGAATTCGGTATCATTGGCTTGAGCGATGACATCCTCGGCCGTCTCGAAACGGAAGAGCGGCGCCACCGGTCCGAAGGTTTCCTCGCGCGCCACCTTCATGCCGCGCGCCACGCCGGTCAGCACCGTCGGGGCGAAGAAGGTGCCGGCGCCGTCGATACGCTTGCCGCCGGTCAGCACCTTGGCGCCCTTGGCAAGCGCGTCGCTGACATGATCTTCCACCTTGGCAAGGCCCTGCTCGTCGATCAGCGGCCCGATCTCGACACCCGCGGTGAAGCCGTCGCCGACCGACATCTCGGCGACCCTGGCGGCAAGCTTGGCCGCAAAGGCGTCATAGACGCCCGACTGGATGTAGAGGCGGTTGGCGCAAACGCAGGTCTGGCCGGCATTGCGGTATTTGGAGGCGATCGCGCCTTCGACGGCGGCGTCGAGATCGGCATCGTCGAAGACGATGAAGGGTGCATTGCCGCCGAGTTCCAGGCTGACCTTCTTGATCTGGTCGGCGCACTGCCGCATCAGGATGCGGCCGACTTCGGTCGAGCCGGTGAAGCTGATCTTGCGCACCTTGTCATTGCCGCAAAGCTCGCGGCCGATTGCCGGGCCGTCGACGCCGACGATGAGATTGAAGACGCCGGCGGGGATGCCGGCCTGTTCGGCGAGCACGGCAAGGGCGATCGCCGTCAGCGGCGTCTGTTCGGCGGGCTTCGAGACGACCGTGCAGCCGACGGCCAGCGCCGGCGCGATCTTGCGGGCGATCATCGCCGCCGGGAAATTCCACGGCGTGATCGTGCCGACGACGCCGACCGGCTGCTTGATGACGATCATGCGCTTGTCCTGGGACGGCGCCGGGATCGTCTCGCCATAGATCCGCTTGGCCTCTTCGGCGTACCATTCGACATAGGACGCGGCATACAGGATCTCGCCACGCGCTTCCGCGAACGGCTTGCCCATTTCGGCGGTCAGGATCGCGGCGAGTGCGTCGGCATTGGCGACCATCAGGTCGAACCATTTGCGCAAGGTGGCGCTGCGCTCCTTGGCCGGGCGGGCAGCCCAGGCCGGCTGGGCGGCATAGGCCGCATCGATCGCCGCCCGCGTCTCGCTGGCTCCCATGTCGGGCAGCGAGGCAAGCAGCTCGCCGGTTGCCGGATTGAGCACGTCGAAGGTCTTGGCGGCATCGCCCGATGTCCAGACGCCGTTGATATAGCCGGCGGCGCGCAGGAACGGCGAAGAGAAGGGAACGTGCTTCGTCAGGGCGGTGGTGAAAGCCATGGCATATCTCCTTTGGGAGAGGCTGCCGGTCGCCGGCAGCCATTGAAATCCGGTTCGGTTACTTGGCCGCGCTCGCTTCCAGCATCGAGGCCTCGAGAATGTCGAGTGCCTCGCCGAGAACCTCGTCCTGGATGGTGATCGGCGCGAGGAAGCGGATGACATTGCCGTGGACGCCGCAGGTGAGCAGGATCAGGCCCTTGTCGAGTGCGATCAGCCGCACCCGGTTGGCGAAATCGGCACTCGGCAAGCCGGTCGTCCGGTCGTTGAATTCGATCGCATTCATGAAGCCCGGCCCGCGGATATCGGCGATCTCCGGCACGCTGTCGCGCAAGGATTCCAGCCGCTGTTTCAGCCGGCCGCCGAGCAGGTCGGCACGATCGCAGAGATCCTCGTCGGCGATGACGTCGAGGACGGCATGCGCAGCGGCGATGCCGAGCGGGTTGCCGCCATATGTGCCGCCGAGCCCGCCCGGTCCGGGCGCGTCCATGATCTCGGCGCGGCCGGTGACGGCGGCGAGCGGAAAGCCGCCGGCAAGGCTCTTTGCCATCGTCGTCAGGTCGGCCGCCACCTCGTGATGATCCATCGCGAACATCCGGCCGGTGCGGGCAAAACCGGTCTGCACTTCGTCGGCGATCAGCAGGATGCCATGCTGGTCGCAGAGCTCGCGCAGCGCCTTCATGAAGGCGGCGGGTGCGGAATAGAAGCCGCCTTCGCCCTGCACCGGCTCGATGATGATGGCGGCGACGCGCTGCGGATCGACATCGGCGGCAAAGAGCTTCTTCAGCGCGGCAAGCGACTGATCGGCGGTAACACCATGCAGTTCGACCGGGAAGGGGACGTGGAAGACGTCGCCCGGCATGGCGCCGAAGCCGACCTTGTAGGGCACGACCTTGCCGGTCAGCGCCATGCCCATGAAGGTGCGGCCGTGAAAGCCGCCGCCAAAGGCGATGACGGCCGAACGGCCGGTTGCCGCACGGGCGATTTTGACGGCATTTTCGACCGCCTCGGCGCCGGTCGTGACGAAGATTGTCTTCTTCTCGAAATCGCCCGGCAGCAGCGCGTTCAACCGTTCGGCAAGGCTGACGTAGCTCTCGTAGGGCACCACCTGATGGCAGGTATGGGTGAAGCGGTCGAGCTGGTCTTTGACCGCCGCGATGACTTTGGGATGGCGGTGGCCGGTGTTGAGAACGGCGATGCCGGCGGCGAAATCGATATAGCGGCGCCCCTCCTTGTCCCAGATTTCGGCATTCTCGGCGCGATCCGCATAGATCTGGGTGGTCATGCCGACGCCGCGCGAAATTGCGGCGTTCTTCCGGTCCGTAAGGCTTGTCGCGGTCATCGATCTGCTCCATATCGAGGGTTAAGGATTATCTTGCATAAGTTCTGCAAGATATTCTGGAAATTCCTACATTTTTCCTGCAAGAAAACAAGAGACATTTTTTGCTTCAAACATCAGGCGATTTGATCAATGTTCGCGCGACGAGAATCGGGGATAGTGGCGGATGAACGATAACGGGCCTGTGCGCTACAAGGTGGCGGAGGCCGCGCGGCTGGCCGGTGTTTCCGCCTCGACGCTGCGCCTCTGGGAAAGCCAGGGTCTGGTGGTTCCCGGCCGCTCCGAAACCGGTCATCGGCAATATAGCGCCGACGACGTCGCGCGCCTGAAGCGCATCTCCTGGTATCGGGTCGAGCGCGGCCTCAATCCCGCGGCCATCCGCGAGGCGCTGGAGGGCGAGGATCCCGTGGCCGAGGGCGAAGCAAGCCAGAATTCCGGCCTCGGCCGCAGGCTGCGCAGCCTGCGCCATGCCGCCGGCAAGACACTGGAACAGGTGGCCGGGGACAACGGCATCACCGCTTCGACGCTGTCGACGCTGGAGCGCACCTCGCAGGGCGTCGGCTTCAAGACGCTGCATGATCTCGCTGATTACTACGGCACCACCGTCTCCCGCCTGTCCGGCGAAGAAAGCGGCGAGGTGCCGGTCCTGGTGCGTTCCGGCGAATGGCGCAGCTGGCCGGAAACGACGCCCGGCGTCACCGTGCAGCTGCTTGCCGAAGGCCCCAGGATGATGGACTGCCATCGTTTCGTGCTGGCGCCGGGCGCAGCCAGCGAGGGCGCCTACCGCCACGAGGGCGAGGAATTCATGCATGTCCTGTCCGGCCGGCTCGAGCTGGTGCTCGACGGTGATCAGTTCTTCGAACTCGGTCCGGGCGATTCGCTGTATTTCGAAAGCCGCCGCTACCATTCCTGGCGCAACCGCCACGACGGCGAAACCGTGCTTCTCTGGATCAACACGCCGCCGACATTCTGATGCGAAGAAGCGGTTTCGCACTTTGCGCCTTTGCGCTATAGCGCTACCTACGCAATTCCTTAGGTCGAAAATCGATATAAGGATAAAATCATGCAGCAATTCAAAGCGCTACAGCGTCCTTTGCGCGTCTGAAAAGAGGCGCGGCTGTTTCGAACGAAAGATAGTCTCATGGCCGCCACCATACGTTATCACGAAGGCGATATTTCCACGGCCGATGCGGCCCGCTACACCGGCGCGGTAGCGATCGACACCGAAACGCTCGGCCTGGTGCCGCGCCGCGATCGGCTCTGCGTCGTCCAGCTTTCGCCGGGTGACGGCACCGCCGACGTCATCCGTATCGCCGCCGGCCAGAAAGAGGCGCCCAACCTGGTCGCCCTGCTCGAAGATCCGACCCATCAGAAGATCTTTCATTATGGCCGCTTCGATATTGCCGTGCTCTTCCACACCTTCGGCGTCACGACGACCCCGGTCTTCTGCACCAAGATCGCCTCGCGCCTGATCCGAACCTACACCGATCGCCATGGCTTGAAGGATAATCTCAAGGAGATGCTCGACATCGACATCTCCAAGACGCAGCAATCGTCCGACTGGGCGGCCGAAACGCTGTCTCCGGCCCAGCTCGAATATGCCGCTTCCGACGTGCTTTACCTGCATGCTTTGCGCGACAAGCTGACCGCCCGCCTGATCCGCGACGGCCGCTTCGATCATGCCACCGCCTGCTTCGAATTCCTGCCGACCCGCGCCAAGCTCGACCTGCTCGGCTGGGAAGAGGCCGATATCTTCGCCCATAGCTGAGCGAACCGCCCGGTGAACACTGGCACCAGCCCCTGCGTGGCTTCCGCGGCCGTAATAGCGAATACCTGAAGGGCGCGAAGCGAATCCAAGAGATCGCGACGCGCTTTAGCCCTTTGTTTTTATGCATGTCGTTGTCCCGGAACCGCTGCACACTTCCGGGCGACATGCATTAGCATTTCGTTAAGATCTCTTTACTAAAATTCTCGTTAATTTTTATGCATTCGATGACGCCGGAATTGCGTCATGCGGACAGGAGGATCTGCTGGGATGCAGAGGGATCGGATGAGCACGGTCCTTTTATAGAGCCTGCTTTCATCGTCACTTTGCGAAAGGAGCATGCCATGTTGACTCCCGTTCGTGCGGCGTCCAATGCAAGCTTTTCGTCTCAAGGCCAGACTGCGGCGATCGTCGCCGGCGGCCTCGGCCGATCTGTCATTGCCCCGGCGCCCGTCAATGCCGTCGAAGCCGCCGACCTGAATTCCGCCATTGCCGGCAAGCTGAATATCCTGCTCCTGGCCGCGCGCGAGCGCATGGTCGACGCCCTTTTCGATGTCCTCGATGCGGCCGGCCGCGCCATCTCGCTGGATCGCGGCGAGGACGAAACCAATCTTGCCTTCGCCTCCCGGCTCGCCGATGCCATCCGGCGCCTGCCGGCCGCCCGGATCGACGAGGTCGAGCGCCAGCTTGCCGGACAGGGCCATAGCCTGCCGCTCAGGATGGTCGCCGAAGCCTTGAAGAATCCGACAGGTCCGGAAGCCGCCCGGATCGTCGCTTATCTCGAAATAGTCCGCTACAAGGACCGTGATCTCGCCGCCCGCGCCGTGGTGCGTTCCTATGGCCAGAACGACGCTTCGCCGATGCGCGCCGATGCCCGCCCTGAAATCCAGCTGCATGAGGGCAGCCTGCCTGCCGCCATGCGCCAGCCGGCAGAAGAGGCGCCTGCGCCGGCCGATGCCCATGTCGGGGCCGAAGCGCTTATGACGGACGAGAAGACGATCGCCGCGGAGACTGTCGAAACAGCCGAGCCGAAAACGCCGCAGCTTGAAGACAACGCCCGCTCCGCTCCGGCGACGTCAGAAGACCTCGCGCCGGAAAATCCGGTCGCCCCCGAGACCGAAGCCCGGCAATCCATGGAGACAGCCGCGGCCGGCGATAGCAGGGAGACGGCGGAGCCGCCTGCCATCCAGCCGCGCGCAAATTCGGAAAAGGCCGATCCCGTCATTCCGAGAAACTGGACGGGCATTGTCGCCTCGATGACCGAAGAGGCCTCCGAGATGATCGCCACCATCATCCGCGAGCAGGACGTCGACACCGGACTGGAGGATGGTCCAGTCGAGGCGGCAGTAGAGATCGATGTCATTCTCGATGACGCCGTCATCAGCGATGCGGCCGAGACTTTGGCGAGGCAGCCTGCGGAAATTCCGGCATCCGACCTGCGCCAGGCCACGGCACTCCATCCCGCGCCAACGGAGAGCAAGGTTGCCGCGGCGGCTGACCGTCAGCCGAAGGAGATTGCCGCGCAGCCGCAAATAGTGCCGGCCCCAGAAGCCGTTGAACCCTCCTATGTGCCGCTTGCGGCAAGAATGCCGGATGGTTTTGCCTATGCCCAGCTGCCTTATCAGTTCGCCAAGGATATGCCGCTGAACGAAACGGCGGGGGAGACGCATCACCAGCATCAGCACCAGCGCGACGACGCTTCCGAGGATCAGCAGCAGGAAGAACAGCAGGCGCAGTCCGGCGAAGAGGCCGAGCCCGACCCCGCAGCGGCCGACGCCGCACCTGCGCGAAGGACGCCGCGAATGATCGACGCCGATCCGGCGCCCCAGCCGGCCGGCGCGGTCGCCGACCCTGTTTATGCGCTCTACCAGCGCATGGTCGGCTGGGAATGATACGGTTTCATCGCCTGAAAATGCAGAACCCGCCGGATCGCTCCGGCGGGTTCTTCAATTTTAGCGAAGGATGGGGGGCTTATTCGCCGCCGCGGTTCTTCAGGGCTGCGCCCAGGATGTCGCCGAGCGAAGCGCCGGAGTCGGACGAACCGAACTGAGCGACGGCTTCCTTCTCTTCCGCAATCTCCAGAGCCTTGATGGACAGCATGATCTTGCGGTCCTTCTTGGAGAAGTTGGTGACGCGGGCGTCGACGACCTGGCCGACCGAGAAGCGCTCAGGACGCTGCTCGTCGCGGTCGCGGGCGAGATCGGCGCGACGGATGAAGGACGTGATGTCTTCGTGGTTGACGAGCTTCACTTCGACGCCGCCATCGTTGATCGCGATGACTTCGCAGGAAACGACGGCGTTCTTGCGCAGATCGCCCGATGCAGCGGCGTCGCCGACTGCATCCTTGCCGAGCTGCTTGATGCCGAGCGAGATGCGTTCCTTCTCGACATCGACGTCGAGAACGACGGCCTTGACGACGTCACCCTTGTTGAACTCCTCGATGACCTGTTCGCCCGGACGGTTCCAGTCGAGGTCGGAGAGGTGCACCATGCCGTCGACATCGCCGTCGAGGCCGATGAACAGGCCGAATTCGGTCTTGTTCTTGACTTCGCCTTCGACTTCAGTGCCGGCCGGATGGCTGCGGGCGAATGCTGCCCACGGGTTTTCCAGCGTCTGCTTGAGGCCGAGCGAGATACGGCGCTTGGACGGATCGACTTCGAGAACGACGACTTCGACTTCCTGGCTCGTGGACAGGATCTTGCCGGGGTGAACGTTCTTCTTGGTCCAGGACATTTCCGAGATGTGGATCAGGCCTTCGATGCCCGGCTCCAGCTCGACGAACGCACCGTAGTCGGTGATGTTCGTGACGGTACCGGAGATCTTCTTGCCTTCCGGATACTTGGCCTGGATGCCATCCCACGGATCGGACTCGAGCTGCTTCATGCCGAGCGAGATGCGGTGGGTTTCCTGGTTGATGCGGATGATCTGAACCTTGACCTGCTGGCCGATGTTCAGGATTTCCGACGGATGGTTCACACGGCGCCATGCCATGTCGGTGACGTGCAGCAGGCCGTCAATGCCGCCGAGGTCGACGAACGCACCGTAATCGGTGATGTTCTTGACGACGCCGTCGACAACCTGGCCTTCTTCGAGGTTCTGAACGATTTCAGAACGCTGCTCGGCACGGGATTCTTCCAGAACCGTACGGCGCGATACGACGATGTTGCCGCGGCGCTTGTCCATCTTGAGGATTTCGAAGGGCTGCGGGTTGTGCATCAGCGGCGTGACGTCGCGGATCGGGCGGATATCGACCTGCGAACGCGGCAGGAAGGCGATCGCGCCGTCGAGGTCGACCGTGAAGCCGCCCTTGACCTGGTTGAAGATCACGCCTTCGACGCGTTCACCGGCTTCGAACTTGGCTTCGAGCTTGATCCAGCTTTCTTCGCGGCGAGCCTTCTCGCGCGACAGAACGGCTTCGCCAAGCGCGTTTTCGATGCGCTCGACATAGACTTCGACTTCGTCGCCGACCTTCAGCGAACCGTCCTTGGCGCGTGCGCCGAATTCCTTGAGCGCAATGCGGCCTTCAACCTTGAGGCCGACGTCGACAACGGCGACGTCCTTTTCGATGCCCGTGACGATGCCCTTGGTGACATAGCCTTCGGCCAGGTCGTTCTTGGCAAAGGACTCTTCGAGAAGAGCCGCGAAATCCTCGCGGGAGGGGGTAGCTACTGACATAAAATCTCCTGCGTGTCCCGAAATGGAATCGGACACGTGCGCGCCGGTTGGTTTGCGTTGAACGGGCCTGAACCCAGTCCGCCCTCTCTCACGAAGGCAATCCGGCGCTTGGACGGAATTTCAGGCTGCATAAAAGCGATATCGTGCTTTTGAGCACGCGAAATCGCTTGAATTTAGGCATTTCGGCTCAAGACTGCATCGATGATTGATTGCGCAGCTTGAAACGCGGCCTCTATACTCATTTCCGACGTATCAAGCAAGTGCGCATCGACCGCTGGTTTCAAAGGGCTGTCGGCCCGTCCCATGTCGCGTTCGTCGCGTCGCTTGACGTCCTCGAAAATCGCATCGAAATCCGCCGTCGCACCCTTGCCGACAATCTCGTCGTAACGGCGTCTCGCGCGCACCTGCGGCGTTGCCGTCACATAGAGCTTGACCGGCGCATCCGGGCAGACGACCGTGCCGATATCGCGCCCGTCGAGCACCGTGCCCGGCGCTTTTTCGGAGAACCGCCGCTGCGCCTCGACGAGCGCCCGGCGCACCGCCGGCATGACGGCGATCTTCGAGGCGGCTTCGCCGATCTCGTGTTGCGAAAGTATATCGCGATCGAGCCCGCCAAGTTCAACCTCCCGCGCCATCTTTTCCGCCACCGCCTCATCGTCAAGCGGCAGGCCGGCGTCGAGCAGCGCCTTGGCGGTGGCGCGGTAGGTCAGGCCGGTGTCGAGATGGTGGAAGCCATATTGCTCGGCGATGCGGCGCGAAAGCGTGCCCTTGCCGGCCGCAGCCGGGCCGTCGATGGCGATGGTGAAAGTCTTGGTCGTCATGAGATCAATCCTGGAGCAGGGCGCTTACGGGCCTCGACGCGGCGCCACACGTGGCATAATGCTTTGTAAAGGCGCAGCATTTCCTTCGCAAGCCCGCCCTTTCCGGCGACCGTCTCCGCCCGCTTCCGCAGCCGCCGCGCCCCGTTGCGAGAGGGACGCCGGCCGGGCAGCCGCCGGTGCCGGAAATACCCGGCACGGCGATGATAAAGTTTGGCTTTGACATGCGAAGCCGCAGCGATTAAGGGGACCGGCTTATAAATTCCGATGGAACGCCGGCTTGAACGGCATTTTGCCGAATCGCGGATTCGGCCATTCTCACGAGGCTTATAGTGGCGAAAGCGGAACTTGGAACCAAGCGCACCGATCCGGAAACCGGCAAGAAGTTCTACGATCTGAACCGGGATCCGATCGTTTCTCCTTATACCGGCAAGTCCTACCCCCTGTCCTTCTTCGAGGAAACCTCGGCAATCGCCGACGTCGCCGAGGAAGACGAGGTTGCGGAAGTCGATACCGAAAACACCGAAGTCGAACTGGTCTCGCTGGAAGATGCCGATGACGCCGCCGGCGGCGACGACATCCCCGATATGGGCGACGACGATGTCGAAATCGAAGGCGATGACGACGACGATACCTTCCTCACACCCGACGAAGACGATGACGACGACGACATGAGCGACATCATCGGCGTGACCGGCGACGAAGACGAAGTCTGACGACTGCATTTCGGCCCGGTGAGGAAAAAATTCTTCGGGCCGAATTTTTTAGGCTTGCTATCTCCGAAAACCGGAAGTAATAAGCCGCCACCCCAGAGGCAACGCCCTCCGGAGTATCCCAGGACCGGCCACGCCGGACCACCTTTGATGGGGCTATAGCTCAGCTGGGAGAGCGCTTGCATGGCATGCAAGAGGTCAGCGGTTCGATCCCGCTTAGCTCCACCACGCTTCGCCCTTACGGGCTTCGCGTGACACAGCCGCGAGAAACCGTTAGGCCGAAGCAGTGCCCGGCATAGCCCGAAGGGCGACGACGGGCTGAAACGCTGATGTGGTACGTCTATATTCTCCGCAGCGTCGATTTTCCCGATCAGGAATATACCGGCTCTACCGCAGATCTGCAGCAGCGCCTTGCGGCGCACAATGCCGGCAAATCCACCTACACCGCCAAATTCGCGCCTTGGAATTTGCTCTGGTATTGCGCCTTTCCCGACAAGTACAAAGCGCTTGAATTCGAAACCTACCTGAAATCGCATTCCGGTAGAGCTTTTGCCAGCAAGAGATTGGTCCAGCCGAATCAGACTCCGGATCATCTCATGAAACAGCAGACCGATTCCGAATAGCCAGAAAAGGCCTCCAGCGGCGTCTGTGGAGACCGGCGCACCCTCCAACGTCTGACGATCCCTTTGATCTATAGTGATAGCGTCGGCGAAGCTTGGCTCCGCCCCATTCCTTGCCAATCCTCTTTGCCAATTCCTCAATGAAGAGGATTTATTCTGCTGCCGGAACTCAGTGATTCCACTTCAGGACCCTCGAGCAATGACCAGAGCAAGACGCCGCCGTATCATCCGTACCCGACGCACCCTGACCGGGCTCGCCCTCGTCGGCTCGATTTCGTTTCTGGCCGGCATGACCGATGCGACCGGCCTGCTGCTGACCGGCGATTTCGTTTCCTTCATGACCGGCAACACGACGCGGGCCGCACTCGCCTTGAGCGAGGGCAACCTTTTTCACGCGGCGGTGCTGATCTCGGCCATTCTCGTCTTCGTGCTCGGCAACGCGGCCGGCATTGTCATCGCCCATGTCTCGCAGCGCCGGATTTTCGTGGTGCTCGGCTGCGTCGGCCTCGTCCTGGCGCTCGCCTCGATTGTGAGCGCGCAAAGCATGATGCTTCCGAGATTCTACCTGATCGTCTTTTCCATGGGCATGGTGAATGCCGCCGTCGAACATATCGAAGGCCTGCCGATCGGGTTGACCTATGTCACGGGCGCGCTGTCGCGTTTCGGCCGCGGCATCGGCCGCTGGATCATCGGCGATCGCCGCGTCGAATGGACGATCCAGATCGTGCCCTGGGGCGGCATGGTGCTCGGCGCGATTGCCGGTGCCGTCCTGACGCGGCTGACCGGCGCGCATGCCTTGTGGCTGGTCTCGATCTTTGCCATGGCGCTGGCGCTTGCCGCCATGTTCATTCCCCGGCCGCTTCAGCGGCGCTTCAACCAGAAGCTCGCGCCGCACCACTCGGCGGTTGCCCGCAGCAAATAGAGGCGTCGCATTCCTGTTACCCTCGAATCGGATAGGAAGGAGCGCCGTCCGTCCTCGAGGAGTAGATCTTGTTTCTGATTTCGAAGCTTGTCTGGATTTTGGGCCAGCCGCTGTCGCTGGCATTCCTTCTTGTCTTCTTCGCCCTCCTCGCCGGGCTTCTGCGCTGGCGCGCCTTAAGTCTTTTCGCGACAGCCGGTGGCGCCCTCATCCTCTTCGTCACGCTCTACACCACGGCCGGCAACCTCATGATGCAGGGGCTCGAGCAGCGGTTTCCAAAGCCTGCCGCCGATCCGGAAAACCTGCAATGCATGATCGTGCTCGGCGGCGCCTTCGAAAACGAGGTGAACACGGCCCGCCACGGTATCGAATTCAACGGCGGCGCCGACCGCTTCGTCGAAGCCCTGCGGCTGGCGCAGAAATTTCCCGACTCGCGCATTCTCGTTTCGGGCGGCGACGGCTCCATCTCCGGCATTTACGAAGGCGATGCGGCGGCGTCCGAGCGGTTCTTCCCGCTCTTCGGCATCGGCAAAGATCGGCTGATCGAGGAGCGGCAATCGCGCACCACCTTTGAAAACGCCGTCAACACCAAGGAATTCCTGGCAGGCCAGGGGCTTTCCCATTGCCTGCTGATCACCTCGGGTTTTCATATGCCGCGTTCCGTTGGCATCTTCCGCAAGCTCGGCATCGATATCGTGCCCTGGCCGACCGATTATCGCACCGACGGGCAGGTGAGGCCGGGCCTGGATTTCACCCAGCCGAACCTCAATGCCCAGAACATGGCGACGGCGATCCGCGAATGGTACGGCTTGGTCGGCTATTATCTCGCCGGCCGGACGTCGGAGCTCTATCCCCGCTGAGTCACTTCTTCGAGATGGTGACGAATTTCGTGCCGCGCACGCGCGCCGTCACGATACAGGGGTCACCTTCGGTGCGGTCGCAGAACCGCGGATGCATCTTCATCGCCAGCACCATGTTGCCGAAGCGCTGGACGAAGTCGTAGCCGTAGATCTGCGCCGTCGCGATCATGAAATAACCGCCTTCGGCGACCTGCAGATAGAAATTATAGGTGCAGCCGTCGTCATTGCATTGCGGCCCCTTCTGGCCGTCGCAGGTGAGCAGGCCTTCGTTGACCACCGCGTCGATCAGCCCGTCATTATTGATGTCCTGCCGGGTGATGAAGCCGTCGGCGAATTCGGCCGCCTTGCACTGCTCCTGGAAATGCTTCTTCTCGTAGATCTCCGGGTCGGAGATCAGCGACTGCTGGCCGAAGGCCGCAGCCGGCATGATGAGCAGCAGGACGATATTCAGAACGGCGAGCACCAGCGTTTTCACGGGCTTTCCTCTTTTGGATAAAGCTCTTCAGCTCGCTTTATGGCCGCTCCGCCTTGCGCCGCCCTTGCCGCCGTGGTTCTTTCCGGAAACTGTTCGCCGGCTCCGGGGTCCGCATGTCCTTGCTCGTCTATCTCGATTATGCCGGCATTGCGCTGTTTGCCGCGACAGGCGCGCTCGCAGCCTCGCGCAAGCAGCTGGATCTGATCGGCTTCCTGTTTTTCGCCATGGTGACGGGAACCGGCGGCGGCACCGTGCGCGATATCGTGCTCGGCCGCGTGCCGGTCTTCTGGGTGCTGAACCCCGGTTATATCCTCGTCTGCTGCATCATGGGCGTCATCGTTTTCTTCACCGCTCACCTGCTGGAATCGCGCTATCGCCTGCTGATCTGGCTGGATGCGATCGGTCTGGCCGCCTATTGCGTGCTCGGCGCCGCCAAGGGACTTGCCGCCACCGGCTCGCCGACCATCGCCATCGTCACCGGCACGTTGACGGCAACCTTCGGCGGCATCCTGCGCGATCTGATGGCAAACGAGCCTTCGGTGCTGCTCAGGCCGGAAATCTATGTGACGGCAGCCCTTATCGGCGCCGGCGTGTTCACGCTTGCCAATGGGCTGGGGATGCCGCTTTATCTCGCCTCGGGCTGTGGCGTCGCAGCCGCCTTTGCCGTTCGCGGCGGAGCGTTGTGGTTCGGCTGGACTTTCCCGATTTACAAGCACAAGCCCGGCCGGCATCCCGACGATGTCATGTAGAGACCGAGCATGATGCCGAAAAGTGTAAGCGGTTTTCGGACGACGTCATGCTCTAGCTATTTAAACTAGAACTGGATGCCGTCAGCCCCGCTTGGCCCGCAGGCGGATCACCACGTCGACATGGGCGATCTCCATGCCCTCGGGCGGCTCCGGCAGATTGGCGATCGTCAGGTTGCTGACGGGAATGTCGAGCACCTCGTTTTCGCCTTCGACGAAGAAATGATGGTGGTCGGACACATTCGTGTCGAAATAGGTCTTGGCGCTCTCCACGGCGAGAACGCGGATCAGGCCGGCCTCGGTGAACTGGTGCAGCGTGTTGTAGACGGTCGCCAGCGAAACCGGCACGCCGGCGGCAACCGCCTCCTCATGCAGTTCCTCGACGGTCAGATGCCGGTCGCCCTTGGCAAACAGGAGGTCGCCGAGCGCGACGCGCTGGCGGGTGGGACGCAAGCCTGCGCCACGCAGCCTTACCTCTATTGCGATCGGGAGTGCACCCGTCATCAAAACCAACTCCGGTTATTCCTGCATAAAGCAATCATGTTTCTCAAAGCGGTATAACTTTTGCATTGGAGCCTTTCAATAGTTCAATGGGGACAAGAGCCTGATAAACGCGGCAAAAACGGGCTTTTGACGCAAATAGGTCTGGTCGCGGCCCTGGCCTTCCTGTATGCGACCACCAAATAATGGCGTAGGCCTGGTCCGGGGCGATGAAGGAAGCTGCCTTGCTTGTGCTTCATTTTCTGAAGAACTTGGACTACACGTTCACATCCATCGGCTTCACGCGGGGGGAAAAATAAATTTTATGACAACCAGACAGTCCAGCTTCTCGTATGAAGAACTCATCGCTTGTGCTCATGGCAAGCTGTTCGGCCCCGGCAACGCGCAGCTGCCGCTGCCGCCCATGCTGATGGTTCACCGCATCACGGAAATTTCCGAAACCGGCGGTGCCTTCGACAAGGGCTATCTCAGGGCCGAATACGACGTACGCCCCGACGACTGGTATTTTCCCTGCCATTTCGAAGGCAATCCGATCATGCCGGGCTGCCTCGGCCTCGACGGCATGTGGCAGCTGACCGGCTTCTTTCTCGGCTGGCTCGGCGAGGAAGGCCGCGGCATGGCGCTTTCGACAGGCGAAGTGAAGTTCAAGGGCATGGTGCGGCCGCATACGAAACTCATCGAATACGGCATCGACTTCAAGCGCGTCATGCGCGGCCGCCTCGTGCTCGGCACGGCCGACGGCTGGCTGAAGGCAGACGGCGAGACCATATACCAGGCGGCCGATCTTCGTGTCGGTCTATCGAAAGACAAGACCGCCTGAAACCGCATTTCGAGCGGCTGACGAAAACAACAAAGGTTTGATCAGATGAGACGGGTAGTTGTCACGGGTCTGGGTATCGTTTCCTCGATCGGAAGCGACGCGGCCGAAGTCACCGAATCCTTGCGCCAGGCAAAGTCGGGTATTTCCTTTTCCAACGATTTCGCCGAACACGGCTTCAAGTGCCAGGTCTGGGGCAGCCCGAAGCTCGGCCCGGCGGAACTGGCCGAGCTGGTCGATCGCCGCGCCATGCGCTTCCTGTCGCAGGGCGGCGCCTGGAACCATGTCGCCATGAAGCAGGCGATCGCCGATTCCGGTCTGGAAGAGAAGGACTACGCGCAGAACGAACGCGCCGGCATCATCATGGGATCCGGCGGCCCGTCCACCCGCACACTCATCGAAGCGGCCGACATCACCGTCAAGAACAACAGCCCGAAGCGCATCGGCCCCTTCGCCGTGCCGAAGGCGATGTCTTCGACCGCCTCCGCCACGCTTGCCACCTGGTTCAAGATTCACGGCGTCAATTATTCGATCTCGTCGGCCTGCTCGACCTCGGCGCATTGCATCGGCAATGCCGCCGAGATGATCCAGTGGGGCAAGCAGGACGTGATGTTTGCCGGCGGCCACGAGGATCTCGACTGGACGATGTCCAATCTCTTCGACGCCATGGGCGCCATGTCCTCCAAGTACAACGACACGCCCGACAGCGCCTCGCGCGCCTATGACGTCAACCGCGACGGCTTCGTCATCGCCGGCGGCGCCGGCGTGCTGGTGCTCGAGGAGCTGGAGCGCGCCAAGGCTCGCGGCGCCAAGATCTACGCCGAAATCGTCGGCTACGGCGCCACTTCTGATGGTTACGACATGGTCGCTCCGTCGGGTGAGGGCGCCATCCGCTGCATGCGCCAGGCGCTTTCCACCGTCAAAGGCGACGTCGACTATATCAACACCCACGGCACGTCGACGCCGGTCGGCGACAGCAAGGAAATCGGCGCTATCCGCGAGGTGTTCGGCGCCAGGATCCCGCATATCCAGTCGACCAAGTCGCTGACGGGCCATTCACTGGGCGCGGCCGGCGTGCAGGAATCGATCTATTCCCTGCTGATGATGCAGCAAGGCTTCATCGGCGAGAGCGCCCATATCAGCGAGCTCGATCCCGAATTCGAAGGCGTGCCGATCGTGCGCGAGCGTATCGACAATGCGAAGATCGATATCGCCCTCTCCAACTCCTTCGGCTTCGGCGGGACGAACGCCACGCTCGTCTTCCAGCGCCATAACGGATAATAATATGACTGGAATCATGCAGGGTAAGCGCGGCCTCATCATGGGCGTCGCCAACAACCACTCGATCGCCTGGGGAATTTCGAAGGCCCTCGCCGCACAAGGTGCGGACCTCGCCTTCACCTATCAGGGCGAGGCGCTCGGCAAGCGCGTCAAGCCGCTTGCCGCCGAAGTCGGCTCGGATTTCGTGCTCCCCTGCGACGTCGAGGACATCGTCTCGGTCGATAGCCTGGTCGACGCGATCGAACAGCGCTGGGGCAAGCTCGATTTCATCGTTCATGCCATCGGCTTTTCCGACAAGAACGAGCTGAAGGGTCTCTACGCCGATACGACGCGCGAGAATTTCAGCCGCACCATGGTCATTTCCTGCTTCTCCTTCACCGAGATCGCCAAGCGTTGCGCGCCGTTGATGGAAGACGGCGGCGCGATGCTGACCTTGACCTACAATGGCTCGACGCGCGTCATCCCGAACTACAACGTCATGGGCGTCGCCAAGGCGGCGCTCGAGGCTTCGGTGCGTTATCTGGCCGCCGACTACGGCCCGCGCGGCATCCGCGTCAACGCCATATCCGCCGGGCCGATCCGCACGCTCGCCGGCGCCGGCATCTCCGATGCGCGCGCGATCCTCTCCTGGAACCAGCGCAATGCGCCGCTGCGCAAGACCGTGACCATCGATCAGGTCGGCAATTCGGCGCTCTACCTGCTTTCGGACCTTTCCGCCGGCGTCACCGGCGAGATCCACTTCGTCGACGCCGGTTTTAACGTCACCTCGATGCCGACGCTGGATACGCTGCGCAGGGCAGACGTCGAGTAGGCGCCGCTCATCGAAATTCAAAGGCCGTGCGCAGAGCCTGCGCACGGCCTTTTTGTTTTCGTGATGGGGAGATCGCTTCGAAGCCGCCTGAGCCTTATTTCTTCGCCCACAGAACCTTGAAGCGGGCATTGCGGCAGGTTTCGCCGCTTTCCCTGAATTCCGCCGCCAGAACCGGCTCGTAGGGTAGGCCGCGATTGGCGACGAGCAGCAGGCGGCCGCCGCCGCGAAGCGCGGATGCGGCGGTCTTGATCATCGCCTGGCCGAGCGACGGCTCGGCGGCATGGCCCTCATGGAAGGGCGGGTTCATGATGACGAGGTCGTATTTGTCCTTGACCGGCTCGCCCGCCAGATCGTGCCAGAAGAAGCGCGCAGGCGCGTTCGGGCAGTTCTCCGCCATATTGTCCCGCGCAGCCTCCAGGGCCGCGTGATTGGCCTCGTAGAGGTCAAGGCGCCCCAGTCCGCGCGATCTCTGCGCCATCTCGACGGAGAGATAACCCCATCCCGCGCCGAAATCGGCGACGTCGCCGGTAAAATCCTGCGGCAGGCGCGAGGCGAGCAGCTCCGATCCGGCATCGACGCGGTCATGCGAGAACATGCCGGCTGTCGCATGGAAGCGGTCGTCGACGCGCACCGGCGCTTTTGCCAGCTTGGAAACGATGTCGCCGGCATCGGCCGGCCGGCCGAACCAGAAGGCGACGCCGTGATATTTCGGCATATGGTCGATGGCGAGGCCGAACCCTTCCAGGCGCTTGCGCAGCGGCTGGATGCCGTCTTCCTTGGCCCCGGCAACGACGATCAGCCCGCCTGCCCGCGTGCGGGCGATGGCGGCGGCCAGATTCGCCTCGTTCTCGCCCTTGTGCTTGGTGCAGAGCACGAGTGCGGCGTCATAATCCTCGCCGTCGATCTCCGGCTTGGCGTCGATCCGCTGCGCCAGAAGCTGGCGGTAGAGCGGCCGGAAGCCCTGGACGGCGCTGAGCGAGGCGGCAAAGCCTTCGGGCAGCTGAAAGCCCGCCTCGGCGCCGAGAAACAGCACACGCTCGCCCTCGCCGGGCGCCTCGACTGTGCCGCTGGCAAAGGGATGGAACAGGGTCTTCAGCGTCTCGCGGCTCATGGGTCTCGTCTCGTTAAAGCATGTCGGGCAAAAGTGTGCAGCGGTTTTGCGACCACGACATGCGCAAAACCAGGATACAAAAAGGGCGCGGAAGATTCCCGCGCCCGGAATTCAATCTGGGAGACGCGGCTTATTCGGCCGCTTCTTCCTTCTTCTTCTCGTTCGCGATCTCCTGGCCGGTGGCCTGGTCGACGACCTTCATCGACAGGCGAACCTTGCCGCGTTCGTCGAAACCGAGCAGCTTGACCCAGACCTTGTCGCCTTCCTTGACGACGTCCTGCGTCTTGGCAACACGCTCGGAAGCGAGCTGCGAGATATGGACGAGGCCGTCGCGGGCGCCGAAGAAGTTGACGAAAGCGCCGAAGTCGGCGGTCTTGACGACGGTGCCTTCATAGATCTGGCCGATTTCAGGCTCGGCAACGATCGAGTGGATCCACTTGCGGGCCGCTTCGATTTCCTTGCCGGAAGAGGAAGCGATCTTGACGGTGCCGTCGTCCTCGATGTTGATCTTCGCACCGGTCTTTTCGACGATTTCGCGGATGACCTTGCCGCCGGAGCCGATGACTTCGCGGATCTTGTCGACCGGAATGTTCATGACTTCGATGCGCGGAGCGAATTCGCCGAGCTGGCCGCGGCTTTCGGTGATCGCCTTGGACATTTCACCGAGGATGTGGGTGCGGCCGCCCTGGGCCTGGCTGAGCGCGACCTTCATGATCTCTTCGGTGATGCCGGCGATCTTGATGTCCATCTGCAGCGAGGTGATGCCGTCGGCCGTACCTGCAACCTTGAAGTCCATGTCGCCGAGGTGGTCTTCGTCACCGAGGATATCGGAGAGAACAGCGAAGCGGTCGCCTTCCAGGATCAGGCCCATGGCGATGCCGGCAACCGGCTTGGCAAGCGGAACGCCGGCGTCCATCAGAGCGAGCGAGGTGCCGCAGACGGTCGCCATCGAGGACGAGCCGTTCGACTCGGTGATCTCGGAGACGACGCGCAGCGTGTAGGGGAACTGCTCGGCCGACGGCAGCATCGGACGGATGGCGCGCCATGCGAGCTTGCCGTGGCCGATTTCGCGGCGGCCCGGGGAGCCCATGCGGCCGGTCTCGCCGACGGAGTAGGGCGGGAAGTTGTAATGGAGCAGGAAGCGCTCCTTGTACATGCCCGTCAGGCTGTCGACATATTGTTCGTCTTCGCCGGTGCCGAGCGTGGCAACGACGATCGCCTGGGTTTCGCCGCGGGTGAACAGCGCCGAACCATGGGTGCGCGGCAGAAGCCCGACTTCCGAAACGATCGGACGAACGGTTTCGAGGTCGCGCCCGTCGATGCGGCTCTTGGTGTCGAGAATGTTCCAGCGGACGATCTTGGCCTGCAGGTGCTTGAAGATCGCGCCGACTTCCTCGGCCGTGTAGCGGGCTTCGCCTTCCTCGGGGAGGAAGTGGGCCTTCACCTTCGCCTTGACGGCGTCGACGGCGGCGTAGCGGTCGGCCTTCTGGGTGATCTTGTAGGCTTCACGCAGTTCGGCTTCGGCAAGACCGAGCATTTCGCTTTCGAGCGCGGAATAGTCTTCCGGCTGGAAGTCGCGCGGCTCCTTGGCGGCAACTTCGGCGAGCTTGATGATGGCGTCGAGAACCGGTTGGAAACCCCTGTGGCCGAACATGACGGCGCCGAGCATGACGTCCTCGGGCAGTTCCTTGGCTTCGGATTCGACCATCAGCACGGCGTCGTAGGTGCCGGCGACGACGAGGTCGAGGCTCGACTCGTCCATCTCGTCGAGATGCGGGTTGAGAACATATTCGCCGTTGATGTAGCCGACGCGCGCACCGCCGACCGGGCCCATGAAGGGGACGCCGGAGAGCGTCAGCGCTGCCGAGGTCGCGACCATCGACAGGATGTCGGGGTTGTTTTCAAGGTCGTGCTGGATGACGGTAACGACGACCTGCGTGTCGTTCTTGTAGCCTTCCGGGAAGAGCGGGCGGATCGGACGGTCGATCAGGCGGGAAACGAGGGTCTCGTTTTCGCTCGGGCGTCCTTCGCGCTTGAAATAGCCGCCGGGGATCTTGCCGGCTGCATAGGTCTTCTCCTGGTAGTTGACGGTCAGCGGAAAGAAGTCCTGGCCGGGCTTCGGCGCCTTGGCCGAAACGACGGTGGCGAGAACCACGGTTTCGCCGTAGGTGGCGAGAACGGCGCCGTCGGCCTGACGGGCGATCTTGCCGGTTTCAAGCTTCAGCGGGCGGCCGGCCCACTCGATTTCCACGGTGTGTGTATCAAACATATCTTGTCCTTCAATGCGGGAGCACGCGCCATCGCCGATATCAGGGCGCAGCGCACAGTCGACCGCAATCAATGCGACGTATCACGGGCAAGACAACGGGAGGCTTTTCGTCTCAGCTTCCTCAGGAACCCTTGTCCCCGGGAAATCGGGCCAAAGCTTCGAGAAGCTCTGGCCGAAAGCATCCGGCAATCCTGCCCCATGACAGGTCAGCGGTTGGTTTGGCAGAACCGGCCCATCCGGGTCCGCCGGTCGTTCCTCCGCTTGAGATAGGGCGCGGCCGGAACATTTCATCGGAACATCGTCCCGAAACAGATCCGGCGGACGCTCGAAAGCGCCCGCCGGACAATCTTAGCGGCGGATACCCAGGCTGGTGATCAGCTTGGAGTAGCGGCCTTCATCCTTCTTCTTGAGATAATCAAGAAGCGAGCGGCGGCTCGAAACCATCGTCAGCAGGCCACGGCGGGAATGGTTATCCTTCTTGTGGTCCTTGAAGTGTTCGGTCAGGTTGTTGATGCGCTCGGTCAGGATCGCGACCTGGACTTCCGGCGAACCGGTATCGCCTTCAGCGGTTGCGTATTCCTTGATCAGCGCAGCCTTGCGCTCAGCAGTGATCGACATCGGATGGTCCTTTCTATGAGAGGAGAAGAAGTCGCCAAAAGCCGGGATGCCGTCCAGCTTTGGCCGCGAATGCAATCGAGCGTACCCGATGCTGGCGCTGCCTATAAACCAAATAAGCAGCGATGGAAAGAGGGAGCCCCGCAGCAGCTTTCAGCGGCCCGTCATGGCGTCCCGAATCATCGCATTGTAGCCTGCAGGATCCTGCAGCATGGCGAAATGGCTGGCGTCTTTCAGGATGACGAGCTTTGCGCCGGGAATTTCTTTCGCCATCATCTCGGTATGATCGAGCTTTACGGCCTCATCATGATCACCGATGGCAAGCGTGACCGGCAGCGTGATCTTGCCAAGCTCCGTCGCCGTCCAGTTCGGCTGCGTCGCCCACATCTGCGAAATCTGCGTAACGAAGGCGTCGTATTCGTTCGGTGTCGGCGACAGCTTCCGGTATTGTTCGCCGGCGACGCTGATGTATTCGTTGAAGGTCTTGTTGCTCAAGACGTCGGGCTTGACGCCGTCCGTCGTGACATTGGCAGCCTGGGCAATGACCCGCCTCAGCTTTTCCGGATATCTCATCGCCATGTCGATGCCGATGATGCCGCCGTCCGACCACCCGACGAGCGTCACCTTGTCGATCTTCAGATAATCGAGCAGGGCGACATAGTCCGATGTCATCAGATCGTAGCCGAAGGGCTGCTGGCTGCGCGTCGAGCGGCCGTGACCGCGGCTGTCGGCAACGATGACCAGATGATCCCTGGCGAATTCGGCGATCTGGCGACCCCAGACGCCGGTATTGCCAAGGCCGCCATGGATGAAGAGGATCGGATCGCCTTCGCCGTATTCGGCATAATACATCCTGATGTCGTTCACATCAGCCATGCCGCTCACCTTCGGCGCGGGCATGGCAGGAAAGGCCGGGAGCCCGGCCCAGCGCTCGCCGGATTGCGCGCCGGCGACGGTCAGGAACATCGAAAAGAACGTCAGTATTCCAATTGCGATTGCGCGCATAATTTTCCCCTCGGGCCACCATGGCCCCTCGGGCCGCCACGGCCCGAAAGGAAGATATCGCATCGCGATCGTCTGGCAACCGTCAGCTGTACAGACTCAGGCGAAAACCCGCTTTGGGCGAAACTCGCCCTGGCCGATCTCGCCGATCGCGATCAGCCGGCCGCGGGCCGTCGCATAGGCTTCGCTTTCGGCGATCGGCGCATCACGGCCGCGCACCAGGATCGGATTGCCCATCTTCAGCCGGTGCGCCTGGTCGTCGTTGATGACGAGGTGGGGCAGGGCGGAAAGCGCTTCGCACGTGTCGATCAGCAATGCATCGAGGGCGGCGAGCCGCTCATCCATGTCTTCGATCGCTTCGAGCGCCACGAGATTGGCAAGCGGCACCATGGCTTCTTCCGCGAAAGGCGCGACGAAGGTGCGCCGCAGCCCGGATATATGGCCGTAGCAGCCGAGCTCGCGGCCGAAATCGCGGGCAAGCGCCCGGACATAAGTGCCCTTGCCGCATTCCACTTCGAAATGCGCGGTATTCGCATCCGGGCAGGCAAGCAGCGTCAGCCGGAAGATCTCGACTTCGCGTGAGGGAATCTCGACGGCTTCGCCGTCGCGCGCCAGATCATAGGCGCGTTCGCCTGCGATCTTGATGGCGGAAAACTGCGGCGGCACCTGGCTGATGGTGCCGATATAGCGGGGCAGGATATCGCGGATCTGCTGCTCGGTCGGGCGGCTTTCCGAGCTCTGGGTCACGTCGCCTTCGAGATCGTCGGTGGCCCGCTCCTCGCCCCAGCTGACAGTGAACTCATAGATTTTCCGGCCGTCCATCACATAGGGAACGGTCTTGGTCGCATCGCCGAGCGCGATCGGCAGCATGCCGGAGGCAAGCGGGTCGAGGGTGCCGGCCTGACCGGCCTTCTGCGCCTTGTAGAGCCATTTGAGCTTGGAAACGGCTTCCGTCGAGCCGAAATCCACCGGCTTGTCGAGGATCAGCCAGCCGGAAATCGGCCGGCCCTTGGGTTTGCGTGGTTTGGACATGCGTCTCTTCTGTTATTGTTCGTCGTTGTCGCCGTCGAGATCGCGGCTCACCTCGGGCGAACGCAAGAGCTCGTCGATCTTTTTGTAATTGTCGAAGCTGGTATCGTCGCGGAAACGCACCTCCGGCATGTATTTCATCTGCCGGAGCTGCGGCCCGAGCCGGCCGCGGATGAACTTCGCATGGCGGTTCAACGCCTCGATGACGATGCTGTGGTCGGAAACGCCGAGCGGCGTCACGTAAGCCGTGGCGATCTTGAGGTCCGGCGACATGCGCACTTCCGAAATCGAAATCACGGTCGCCTCGATGACGTCGTCGCGCACTTCGCCGCGCTGCAGCACCTGGGTGATCGCGGCGCGGACCTGTTCGCCAACGCGCAGCATGCGCTGCGAAGGCGCGGAGGATGTTGGTCTGGTCATTGTTATCTCTGTTTGCCGATGCGGCTGGGAATCGAACCCGTCAAAGGAGAGCGTCCATGACTCTTTTGGCTGCAAAGGTCAAGGCCGCCAGATACCAGAAGCCATCCGCCGGCTGGCGGATGGCTTCTGGAAAGCTGTTGTTGCGCGAGGCGCCCGACGGTTAGAGCGTGCGCGTGATGTGTTCGACGCGGAAGCACTCGATGACGTCGCCGACGCGCATGTCCTCGTAGTTTTCGAAGGCCATGCCGCATTCCTGGCCCATCGGCACTTCGGAGACTTCGTCCTTGAAGCGCTTGAGGGTCTTGAGCTTGCCTTCGTGGACGACGACGTCGTTGCGGATGAGGCGGACGCCCGCTCCACGCTCGACCTTGCCTTCGACGACACGGCAGCCTGCGACCTTGCCGACCTTGGTGATGTTGAACACCTCGAGGATCTCGGCATTGCCGATGAAGGTCTCGCGCCGTTCCGGCGACAGCAGGCCCGACATCGCCGCCTTCACGTCATCCACGAGATCGTAGATGATGTTGTAATAGCGGATCTCGAGGCCCTGGCGTTCGGCGAACTGGCGTGCCTGCGCATTGGCGCGAACGTTGAAGCCGATGATGGCGGCGTTCGAAGCTTCGGCGAGCGAAATATCCGATTCGGTGATGCCGCCTGCGCCTGAATGGACGATGCGGGCGCGGACTTCGTCGGTGCCGAGCTTCTCCAGCGCGCCGGCAATCGCTTCGATCGAGCCCTGCACGTCGCCCTTGATGACAAGCGGGAACTCCTTGATACCGGCGCTCTGGCGCTGGATCATCATCTGTTCCAGCGAGCCGCGCTGGCTAGACTGGCGGGCAGCCGCCTTGTCGCGGGCAAGACGCTGACGGTATTCCGAGATTTCACGGGCGCGGCTCTCGCTTTCGACGACAGCGAACTTGTCGCCTGCCTGCGGCGTGCCGGAAAGACCGAGGACCTCGACCGGAGTCGCGGGACCGGCTTCCTTCACATGGTCGCCCTTGTCGGTCACCAGCGCACGCACACGGCCCCAGACATCGCCGGCGACGATGATCTGACCCGGACGCAGCGTGCCCTTCTGGACGAGCACGGTCGCGACCGAACCACGGCCGCGGTCGAGCTGGGCTTCGATAACGGTGCCTTCCGCCGTCCGGTCGGGATTGGCCTTGAGGTCGAGAATTTCGGCCTGCAGCAGGATCGCCTCGAGCAGCTTGTCGAGGTTCTTGCCTGTTTTGGCCGAAACCTCGACGTCGAGCACTTCACCGCCCATGGTTTCCACGAAGACTTCGTGCTGCAGCAGCTGGTTGCGGACCTTCTGCGGATCGGCCTCGTGCTTGTCGATCTTGTTGATCGCAACGATGATCGGAACGCCAGCCGCCTTGGCGTGGTTGATCGATTCGATCGTCTGCGGCATGACGCTGTCATCGGCCGCGACCACCAGGATCGCAATATCGGTCGCCTGCGCGCCGCGGGCACGCATCGCCGTGAAGGCGGCGTGGCCGGGCGTGTCGATGAAGGTGATCTTCTGGCCGTTCTGCTCCACCTGATAGGCGCCGATATGCTGGGTGATGCCACCGGCTTCGCCGGAAACCACGTTGGCATGTCGGATGGCGTCGAGCAGCGAGGTCTTGCCGTGGTCGACATGGCCCATGATGGTGACGACGGGCGGGCGCGAAACCAGTTCGCCGGCCTCGTCGGAGACGTTGAAGATGCCGAGTTCGACATCGGACTCCGATACGCGCCGGACAGTATGGCCGAATTCGCCGGCGATGAGTTCGGCAAGGTCGGCGTCGATGACGTCGCCCGGCTTCATCATCTGGCCTTCCTTCATCAGGTACTTGATGACGTCGACGGCGCGTTCGGACATGCGCTGCGACAGTTCCTGAATGGTGATGGTTTCGGGCAGGATGACTTCGCGGGAGATCTTCTCGCGCGTTTCCTGCATCTGGCTGCGGCGGAATTTCTCCTGCCGGCGGCGCATTGCCGAAAGCGAACGGCCGCGGGCGTTGTCGTCGCCGTCCGCGTCGGCGGTGGTAATGGTCAGCTTGCCGCGGCGGCGCTCTTCATCCGTCTTCGGACGCGTCGTCACCGGTTTTGCGGGTTCGGGGCGAACGACGCGGCCACGGGCGGGACCGCCGCGGGCTGCGCCACGATCTTCGTCTTCCGTTTCAGGGCGACGGCCACGGGCACCGGCCGGCGCGGCGGCGCCTGGCGCCGGACGGGCGGCAGCGGGGGCTGCGGCATCGGGCCGGCGTGCAGCCGCAGGCCGCGGAGCCTCCGAACGAGCTTCGGCGGCGACGGGAGCCGGTGCTGCCTCAGCGGCTGCCGGTTCGACGACAGCGGGTGCCTCGGCCTGCCGGGCAGCCTCTTCGGCTGCCTTGCGGGCGGCTTCTTCTGCTTCGGCTGCCTTGCGGACAATCTCCTCGGCGGCACGGCGCTTGTCTTCCTCGGCGCGGCGGATCGCGTCCTGGGCGTCACGCGCCTGGGATTCTGCCAGCGCGCGGCGGCGGGCGTCCATCTCCTCAGGCGACAGATGGTTCAGCACGACAGGGCGCGGACGGTCGTTCGAGCGCTGCGGCTGATAGGACTGCTGCGGACGCTGGTTGGTCTGGCTGTTGCCCGGCTGGTGAACCCGCGGCGCCGGTGTCGGCTGCGGCGGACGCGCCTGAACGGGCGCCGGCGCCGGTTCGGCTGCGCGGACCGGGGCTGCCGGGGCAGCGGGCGTGATCGGCTTTTCGTCTTCCGGGCGCATCGGGCGCCGCTTGCGGGTCTCGACCACGACCGCCTTGGTGCGACCCCGACCCATATCCTGGCGAACGGTGCCCTGGCTCATCCCCGATGGTTTCAGGGTAAGCGTCTTTTTGCCCGTCACGCTGATTGTCTTGTCGTCGTTACTATCGGTCATTCGTTCCCGTTCCTTCGGACAGGGAGCGATGACTAGATCAGACCCTGTCGTTCAAATACTGTCGATCAATGAGAATGAGACCGGCCGATGCCGGTGACCGTCTCATTGTTTTTGCCGGCCAGCGCCGCCCGCTGCCCGGGACTGACCGCCAATACGGTACTGTTCGAGCATCTTTGCGCGCTTCACTACACCCTCACCCGCCTGCCCTGCAAGCACTGCGGCATGGATAAAAGCATTCTGGCCCATCAGGCCTTCCATTTCGCTCTCCGAGAAGAAGCGGTAGGAAGGTATCTCCTCCTCGGTCTCCATTCCGAGGTGCCAGGCCTTGCGGGCCTGGTCGATTTTCCTCACACCGTCGTCCGCCGCGTCAGTTGCGTGGAACACCGCAATGGCTGCTCCGCTTCTGACCGCGGCGTCCACTTTCGAGGAGCCGCTGATGAACTGGCCGGCTTTGCGCGCCATGTTCATCATCTGCATCAATTGCGCCGCCAGCAGCCGGTCGACATTCGCGCCGAGATCGTCCGCGGCCTTCACGTCGCTTTTCAGCGCACGGGCGAAGAGCTTCTTCGCCACTGCTCTGTCGACCAGCGATCGGTCGGCTTTCACCCAGCAACCGCGTCCCGGAAGCTCGCGCTTCAGGTCGGCGACGACGGTTCCGTCGGGAGCCGCGACGAAGCGGATCAGCTCATCCGGCGATCCGCTTTCGCGCGTCACGATGCACATGCGTCCGTTCACGTCATAACCTGCAAGATCGTCGTCCTGAGGGAGAGCGTCCGGCTCATGCGCGGTCATCATGCTTCCTGTTCGGCTTCGGTGACCTCTTCTTCGGTCCCCTTCGCCAGGTCCTCTTCGGTGATCCAGCCGGCCGCAAGCCGAGCCTGGACGATCATCTGTTCGGCTTCGACGCGCGAGACGTCGAACTTCGAGAACAGGCCCTCGAACTTCTTCGTTTCGCCGTTCTTGCGCTCCGTCCAGCCGACGAGATCATCGGCGGCGCAGCCGGCAAAGTCCTCGATCGTCTTGATGCCGTCTTCGCCGAGCGCCACCATCATCTGGGCAGTCATGCCGTCGATCCCGCGCAGCTCGTCCTCAACGCCGAGCGCCTTGCGCTTCTCGTCCATCTCGGCTTCGAGACGCTCGAGGAATTCGCGGGCGCGCTGCTGGATTTCCTGCGCCGTCTCTTCGTCGAAACCGTCGATCGAGGCGATTTCGTCGAGATCGACATAGGCCAGTTCCTCGACGGCGGCAAAACCTTCCGAGGCCAGAACCTGGCCGACCATTTCGTCGACGTCGAGCGAATCCATGAACAGGTTGGTGCGCTCGTTGAATTCCTTCTGGCGGCGCTCCGATTCCTCGGCCTCCGTCATGATGTCGATATCCCAGCCGGTCAGCTGCGACGCCAGGCGGACGTTCTGACCGCGGCGGCCGATCGCAAGCGACAGCTGCTCATCGGGAACCACCACTTCGATGCGTTCGGCATCCTCGTCGAGAACGACCTTGGCGACTTCGGCCGGCTGCAGGGCGTTGACGACGAAGGTCGCCGGATCCTGCGACCACGGAATGATGTCGATCTTCTCACCCTGAAGCTCGCCGACGACGGCCTGGACGCGCGAGCCGCGCATACCGACGCAGGCGCCGACCGGATCGATCGAACTGTCGTTCGAGATGACGGCGATCTTGGCGCGCGAGCCCGGATCGCGGGCGACCGACTTCACCTGGATGATGCCGTCGTAGATTTCAGGTACTTCCATGGTGAAGAGCTTCACCATGAACTGCGGATGCGTGCGCGACAGGAAGATCTGCGGGCCACGCTGTTCGCGGCGGACGTCATAGACATAGGCGCGGACGCGATCGCCATAGCGCACGTTCTCGCGCGGGATCATTTCGTCGCGGCGGATGATGCCTTCGCCACGGCCGAGATCGACGATGACATTGCCATATTCGACGCGCTTGACGGTGCCGTTGACGATTTCGCCGACGCGATCCTTGAATTCGTCGAACTGGCGGTCGCGCTCGGCTTCACGCACCTTCTGCACGATCACCTGCTTGGCCGACTGTGCGGCGATGCGGCCGAAATCCATCGGCGGCAGCGGATCGGCAATGAAATCGCCGAGCGCGGCGTCCGGGTTGCGGTCGCGGGCAAGTTCCAGCGGGATCTGCGTCGAATAATCCTCGGCCTTGTCGACGACTTCGAGCAGGCGCTGCAGCCGGATTTCGCCGGTCTTCGGATTGATGTCGGCGCGGATGTTGGATTCGGTGCCGTAACGCGAGCGTGCCGCCTTCTGAATGGCATCGGCCATTGCGGCAAGCACGATCTCGCGGTCGATGACCTTTTCGCGCGCCACTGCATCTGCGATCTGCAGAAGTTCGAGCCGGTTCGCACTGACTGCCATTGTCTTGTTTCTCCGTCTTTACTCCGGGGTTCCCGTCCCTGGGAGCGGTCTGTTAATCGGTTATTCCTGCTCGTCCGCTTCGTTCTGATTGGCGGCCTGCGCTTTCGCCAGCTTGTCGGCGCGCAATGCATCGCGGATCAGGTCGTCGGTCAGGATAAGTTTCGCATCGCTGAGCGCCGTGAAAGGAATGGTGACGTTCAGCTCTTCTCCGTAGGCAACCTGGTCACGCTCGAGCGTGAAACCATCTGCGTCCGCTTCGACGATCTTGCCGCGGAAGCGCTTGCGGTTGCCGATCATGATCGACGTCTCGCATTTCACCAGGTGACCTTGCCAGCGAACGAAATCGGATTTCCGCACCATCGGACGGTCGATGCCGGGCGAAGACACTTCGAGATGATACTCTTTATCGACCGGATCTTCCACATCGAGGACGGGAGAAATCGCCATCGAGACTTCTTCGCAGTCCTGGACGGTCATCGTGCCGTCGTTGCGCTCGGCCATCACCTGCATCGTCATGCCGTTCTGGTTCAGCATGCGCACACGGATGAGCCGGAAGCCCATCCCGATGAGAACGGGTTCGATGATATCGGCAAGACGCTGGTCAAGCCCGGTTTCGGTAATCAGCCGCGGCTCAAGTTCGTTGTCTGCGTTCGTCATGTCCGACAAGCGGTGCGCTCCTCGCAATTTCTGCTGTTCAGGCGATCGAGCTAATAAAAAAGAGCGGGTCCTTGCGGCCCACTCTTCATCAAGCGATCAAGAATTTGAGAGCCATATAGTCGGGTTTTTACGAAATTGCAAGGTCTGCGGCCGATTCCGCCAATTCGCCTCCGACAAGGCGAACGCGCCTATGGCCAGCGCCGGTCATGCGCATATATTGCCCGGCGGGGCAATGACAAAAGCGGGAGAAATTGTGGCGTACACTTCGTCGACATTGGCGCCTTTGCGGCATGATACCTATCGCGCCATATGGTTTGCGAGCCTTTCCTCGAATTTCGGCGGTCTGATCCAGGCGGTGGGTGCTGCCTGGATGATGACGACGATCACCGCTTCGGAAGATATGGTCGCGCTGGTGCAGACCTCGACAGCGCTGCCGATCATGCTGTTTTCCCTGATCTCGGGCGCGCTCGCCGACAATTACGACCGCCGCCGGGTGATGCTGACGGCGCAGTGCCTGATGCTGACGGTCTCCGGCCTGCTGACGGCCGCAGCGCTTCTCGGCTGGATCACGCCCTGGCTGCTGCTCCTCTTCACCTTCCTGATCGGCTGCGGCACGGCGCTCAACAATCCCTCCTGGCAGGCCTCGGTCGGCGACATGGTGCCGCGCGCCGATCTGCCGGGTGCCGTCACCCTGAACAGCATGGGCTTCAACATCACCCGCAGCGTCGGACCGGCGATCGGCGGCGCCATCGTGGCAGCCGCCGGCGCCGCCGCGGCCTTTGCGGTGAATACGCTGAGTTATCTGCCATTGATCTACGCTTTGTCGCGTTGGCGGCCGAGCGCGCCGGTTTCGACCCTGCCGCGCGAGGCGCTCGCCAGCGCCATCTTCGCCGGCCTGCGATATGTCTCGATGTCGCCCAATCTCGAAAAGGTTCTCGTCAGGGGGCTCATCTTCGGCATCGGCGCCAGCTCGATCCTGGCGCTGCTGCCGGTGGTCGCGCTTGATCTGGTGGCCGGCGGACCGCTGACCTATGGCTTCATGCTCGGCGCTTTCGGCATTGGCGCGATCGGCGGCGCCGTGCTGAGTGCGAGAATTCGCCAGGCGTTTTCCGGCGAGACGATCATCCGCCTGGCCTTTGCCGGCTTTGCGCTCAGCGCCGTCATTGCGGCCGTCAGCCCGAGCGCCGTCCTCACCTCAGCCGGACTGCTCGTCGCCGGCGCCTGCTGGGTCTCGGCGCTGTCGCTCTTCAATACCATCGTCCAGCTCTCGACTCCGCGCTGGGTGGTGGGCCGCGCGCTGTCGCTCTACCAGACCGTCACCTTCGGCGGCATTGCCGGCGGCAGCTGGCTGTGGGGCGTTGCTGCCGATCGCTACGGCGTCGCCAATGCGCTGCTGACGTCATCCGTCGTCATGCTGCTCGGCATTGCGATCGGCCTGCGTTTTTCGATGCCGGCCTTCGCCTCGCTCAATCTCGATCCGCTGAACCGCTTCACCGCGCCGGCGCTCAGCCTCGACATCACGCCGCGCAGCGGCCCGATCGTCATCCAGGTCGACTACGAGATCGCCGACGACGATCTTGCGGAATTCATGACGTTGATGGGCGAGCGGCGGCGTATCCGCATCCGCGATGGCGCGCGGCACTGGGCGCTGATGCGCGATCTCGAAAATCCCGGGCTCTGGACCGAAACCTACCATACGCCGACCTGGGTCGAATACATCAGGCACAACCAGCGGCGCACGCAGGCCGATGCCGAAAACATCGACAGGCTGCGCGCCCTTCACCGCGGCGAAGGCCCGCCGCATGTTCACCGGATGATCGAACGCCAGGCCATCCCGCCCGGCGACGATGTCTTCCACAAGGCGCCGATCGATCTGCACCATTGAGAACAACCATGTATGATTTCAGGCTCGCCCGCCAATCCGATCTTGCCGCGATCATCGGGCTCCTCGCCGATGACGATCTCGGCAGCGCCAGGGAGGTCGTCTCGGACCCCATCGACGCGCGCTATCTCTCGGCCTTCGCCGCGATCGAGGCGGATGCCAATCAGATGCTCGCCGTCGCCAGCGATGCGGACGATCAGCTTGTCGGCTGTCTGCAGCTGAGCTTCATTCCCGGCCTGTCGAGAGCGGGCATGTGGCGCGGACAGATCGAAAGCGTGCGGATCGCCCGGGACTTGCGCGGTTCCGGCCTCGGCTCCGAGTTCATCGAATGGGCGATCGCCCAATGCGCCGAGCGCGGCTGCGGTCTCGTGCAGCTGACATCGGACAAGACGCGGGCGGATTCGATCCGCTTCTACGAGAAGCTCGGCTTCGTCGCGAGCCATGAAGGGCTGAAGCGCAACCTCTGAAACGGCTACTTCAGCTTGCCTTTCATCGTGGCCTCGGGAAAGCAGGTCGGCTTCATGCCGTTCTTCGCCTGCCATTGGCCGATCGACCGCCGTGTCTTGTAGCCCGGCAGCCCGTCGGAACCGCCGACGTCATAGCCCTGCCGCTCCAGCGCCTTCTGCATGGCGGCGACATCCGAGCGCAGCATCTTGCCGACATCGCCCCACCGGCCCTCAAAGGCGCCGCCGTTGGACCCGATCCGGTCGGCGAGATTGCCGATATAGAGCGCGTAGAGATCGGAGTTGTTGTATTCCTTGATGATGTAGAAATTCGGGGTGACGATGAATTCAGGCCCGTCGCGGCCGGCCGGCACGAGCATCATGCCCTCCGCCTTCATCTCGCTTGCGGGGAAGTTCCTGCCGGAGATGCGGTCGATGCCGAGCGAGGCCCAATGCGAAAGCGGCTTCGCGAGGTCTGGACCCTCCTGCGCGCAGGAAACCGCCTCCGGTATCGAGACCTCGAAGCCCCAGTCACGATCACGCTGCCAGCCTTTTTTGACCAGGTAATTGGCAATCGAGGCAAGCGTATCCGGCACGGAGGTCCAGATATTGCGGTGACCGTCGCCGTCGAAATCCACCGCATATTTCAGATAGCTCGTCGGCATGAATTGCGGCTGGCCGAGCGCGCCGGCCCACGAGCTCTTGAAATCGGCGGGCGTCACGTCGCCGCCGTCGAGAATATGCAGCGCCGCCATCAGCTCGGTGCGGAACATGTCCTTGCGGGTCGACATGAAGGCCTTGGTCGCCAGCACCTCGACCGCCGAATTCGGGATCTTCGCCGCGCCGAAGCCCGTCTCCCGGCCCCAGATGGCGAGCACGATCGAGCCCGGCACGCCATAGGTCTTCTCGATCCGTTTCAGCGTCGAGCCATATTGTGCGGCAAAGCCGCGCCCGGTTGCGGCGAGCCTCTTCAGATGATCCTCGTTGAAATAGGGGCTAGGCGAGGAAAATTCCGCCTGCGTCTGCTTCTGCTCCTTAGGTGGCGGGAAACCGGGCGGCGCGAGATCCGGCAGGTTCCAGTTCAGCGCGACGCCCGAGAACGCGGCCTTGAAGGTCTTCTCGGAAATGCCGCCCGCCTTGGCCTGCGGCCAGAGGTCCTTCTGCACCCAGCTTTTGAACTGGGTCTCGACATCGGCTTTCGATGGGGCTGCGAAGGAGGGGAGCGGAAGTAGGGCGGTCATTATCGCCAATGCGAGTATCCGCAGGGTGCGGTGCGCCATATACAAACCCCTCATATCACCGTCCTTGCCCGCAGCGCCGCCGCCAGCGTGCCCTCGTCGAGATAGTCGAGCTCGCCGCCGACAGGCACGCCATGCGCCAGCCGCGTGATCTTCACGTCGAGCCCCTGCAGCTGGTCGGTGATGTAATGTGCCGTCGTCTGCCCTTCGACGGTGGCGTTGACGGCGATGATCAGCTCGCGGATGCCGCCTTCGCCGATCCGGTCGATCAGCCCGCGAATATTGAGATCGTCGGGCCCGATCCCGTCGAGCGGCGACAGCGTGCCGCCGAGCACGTGATAGGCGGCGTTCATCGCGCCGGCCCGCTCCAGCGCCCAGAGGTCGGAGACGTCCTCGACGACGATGATGACGGATTGGTCGCGCTGCGCATCGGTGCAGACCGTGCAGGGATCGACGGTATCGACGTTGCCGCAGCGCGAGCAGATCTTCACCTTGTCATAGGCCTCGCCCATCGCATTCGACAGCGGTCCGAGCAACTGGTCCTTCTTCTTGATCAGATGCAGTGCCGCCCGGCGCGCCGAGCGCGGCCCGAGGCCCGGCACCTTCGCCAGAAGCTGGATGAGTTTTTCGATTTCGGGGCCGGTGACTCGTTTTGCCATGCGCCGTTCTTAGCTGATATGCAACGAAAACGGAATCGCGGAAGGATCGGCCGTCTCATGAAAATCCTGGCGCTGTGTAGAGGCAATGCAGAAAGGCTGCCCGGCAAGAGCTACAAGACCGGCATTTTCAAACACGTCGTCAACGGCGCCGTGATGATCGATGTCGAAGGGCTGGTCGGCGACGCCATCTGCAACCGCAAACACCATGGCGGCGTCGATCAGGCGGTCTATATCGAAGGATCGCTGACGCTCGACTGGTGGGCGCAGCAACTTGGCAGGCCCTATGCCCCCGGCACCTTCGGCGAAAACATGGTGATGTCGGGCCTCGACAATCGCGACGTTTCCGTCGGCGATCGCTTCATATCAGGCGATCTCGTCCTCGAAGTCACAGCATGCCGCATCCCCTGCGCCACCTTCGCCGCCAGGATGGCCGATCCGAAATTCGTCAAGCGCTATACCGATGCCGCCCGCCCCGGCATCTATTGCCGCGTCATCCGCGGCGGCATCGCCGAAGCCGGATTGCCGGTCGAGCATCAGTCATTTGCCGGCGACAAAGTCACAATGCCGGAGTTGATGGAAACTTTCGGCCGACGGCTTTCCGAGGCGGACCGGGCGCGATATCTCGCTGCCCCTATTCACTACAGGCTGCGAGCGATGTTGGAAACACAGCGTTAGGCGCCAATTTCACCTGTGCATCGCGAACGCGATTGTCACATCGCCCATCGCCACAGCGGTGAAATGGAGATCGAATCGCCGGCTATCAGAACGGCAGCTTGAAGCCGGGCGGGATCGGCAGGCCGGCGGTGAGCGCCTTGGTCTTTTCGGCGGCGAGCGCTTCGGCCTTGTCCTTGGCGTCCTTGTGGGCGGCGACGATCAGGTCCTCGAGGATCTCGACATCGTCCTCCTTGAACAAAGACGGGTCGATCTTCAGGCTCTTCAGCTCACCCTTGCCTGACATGACGACGGTGACGAGGCCGCCGCCCGCCTTGCCTTCGGCCGAGAGCTCGGCGATCTCCGCCTGCATCTGCTCCATCTTGGCCTGCATTTCCTTGACTTTGCCCATCATGCCCATGATGTCGCGCATCGTCTCGCTCCTTCTTGAAACCTTAGAATTCTATGTCGTCGCCGGGCAGGATGTCACCGTCTTCGGATTCGGCGGCGGCAGGCGGTGTCGCCTCTTCCGCTTCCTCCTCCGGCGTCGGCGCCCTGACGCGCACGTCGATGATCTTGGCGCCCGGAAACTGCGCAAGAATGGCGGCGACATCGGGGTCCTGGCGGGCGTCGCTGACGCGCTGTTGCTGCGCCTTGGCTTCCGCCTCCACCATCGTCGGCCCGCCCTCTTCGCGGCTGGTGCTGACGATCCAGTGGATGCCGGTCCATTCCTTGAGTTTGACGGCGAGCTCGTTCAGCAGCGTGCCCGGCGCGCCCTCGGTGAGGTTCACGTCCAGCCGGCCGGGCTCGATGCGCACAGGCCGCACGAAGTTGCGCACCAGCGCCTTCAGCTTGACGTCCCGCTTTTCGGCCGCGAGGTCGACGATATCGCCGATCGTATTGACCGATACCAGCGGCTTCGGCGCTTCAGCCGGCTTCGTCTCGACGCGGCCGATTGTCTGCGGTTCCGGATTGGGCACGGCGCGCAGCATCGCGGTCGGCCCTGAGGGCTGAGGCCGCGGTGTCGGCTCCGGCGCCCGCGCCGCAACGCTGCTCTGATAGGGAACCCGTGTTCCGTTGCCGCCGCCACCGCCTGAAGGCGGGGAGGAGGGGCGCGAGCCGGCACCGTCGCCGGAAAATTCGGCAAGCCGCCGCGCCGCATCCTCGGGCGCCGGCAGATGTGCGGCATGCGCCAGCCGGATCAGCACCATTTCGGCCGCCCCTGCCGTGCGCGACGAGCCTTCGGTTTCGGGAATACCCTTCAGCAGCATCTGCCAGATGCGCGACAGCGTCGTCACCGCCACACCCTTGGCCAGTTCCGCCGCCTTGGTACGCTCGATTTCGCTGAGCGAAGGATCGTTTGCCGCATCCGGCACATATTTCAGCCGCGTCACCAGATGGGTGAAATCGGCAAGATCGGTCAGCACCACGACAGGATTGGCGCCGGCCTCGTACTGGCTCTGGAATTCGCCGAGGGCGCCGGCGACATCGCCTTTGACGATATGCTGGAAGAGATCGACGATCCGGGCGCGGTCGGCAAGGCCGAGCATCCCACGCACCGCTTCGGCCTGCACGGCGCCGGCGCCATGGGCGATCGCCTGATCGAGCAGCGACAGGCCGTCGCGCGCCGAGCCTTCGGCAGCGCGCGCGATCATCGCCAGCGCGTCCGCTTCCGCCTCGATACCTTCCTTGGCAGCAATCGTCGTAAACAGCCCGACGAGGTCCGAGGCGCTGATGCGGCGCAGGTCGAAACGCTGGCAGCGCGACAGCACGGTGATCGGCACCTTGCGGATCTCGGTGGTGGCGAAGATGAATTTCACATGTTCCGGCGGCTCTTCCAGCGTCTTGAGCAGACCGTTGAAGGCCTGTGTCGACAGCATGTGCACTTCGTCGATGATGTAGACTTTATAGCGCGCCGAAACCGGCCGGTAGCGCACCTGTTCGATGATCTCTCTTATATCGTCGATACCGGTATGGGAGGCGGCATCCATTTCGATCACGTCGACATGCCGGCCTTCCATGATCGCCTGGCAATGTTCGCCGGGCGTGCGGAGGTCGATCGTCGGCTTGTCGATCTCTGCCGTCTTGTAGTTCAGCGCCCGCGCCAGGATGCGCGCCGTCGTCGTCTTGCCGACGCCGCGCACGCCGGTCAGCATATAGGCCTGCGCGATGCGGCCGGTCTCGAAGGCGTTGGTGAGCGTGCGGACCATCGGCTCCTGGCCGACCATCAGGTCCGTGAAATCCTTGGGGCGGTATTTGCGAGCCAGCACCCGGTATCCGGTGCCCGTCGAGGCGGCATCTTTTGATTGTCGCTCGGTGTCGCTCATCGCCCTGCTTGTCGCCCGGATGCCGGGCACTTCGTAAAGAGAAGGTGGGAGGCTGGCACGATGACCCGTGCCGGGCTCGTTAGGGCTGCTTCCTTCCGGACCTGACCCGGTTGGCGAGTGGCTCGTCCACCACCAACCTCCCGGATGCACATATCGGCAATATCGTCATCAAAAGCAAGCCAACATGATAAAAAACTGCTAGTCGTTGGAAAAGACAGGAGGAATGCCCTTGAACGGCTTTAGACTCGACCCCCGGCTGGAAAACGACAGCACCAGCGTCATGGTCACCGGCCTCTGTGATCTGAGATTGTCGAGGGATGCCCGCTGGCCGTGGCTCATTCTCGTGCCGCGCCGGGCCGATATCACCGAAATCTTTGAGCTGACGCCGCTCGACCAGGTGCTGCTCGCCTTCGAGACGGAGCTCACCGCCAAGGCGCTCAAAGAGATCACCGGCGCGACAAAAATCAATGTCGGGGCTCTTGGCAACATCGTCCGCCAGCTTCATGTTCATGTCATTGCCCGCTTCGAAGGCGATGCCAACTGGCCAGGCCCCGTCTGGGGCTTCGGGCGGGCAGAGCCCTACGAGGACGGAAAGAGAGACGAATTGACAGCGAAGCTGCGGGAAGCCCTTTCATCATGAGCCATTCGCTTTTTGATTCAGATGTGCCGCATCCGGAACCCAGCAATCTCACGGCCTTTGCCGGCAACGACCTCAATCGCGATTCCGAACATCGCGACGAACACTCCGTCGAAAAGGCGTTGGCGAGGGAAGGCACGCATATCTTCGCCTTCGCCAACGACAAGCTGGTGCTGAAGCATGACGGCCAGGTGCTCGATCCGCTTTTTGCCCGCTACGAACTGCAGGAGCTTCGGCCGAATTGGGACGAGACGGTGCTTCTCGGCTACCGCAAATCAGGCGAACCGCGCCTTGCCGTGCCCGTCGGCGTCGATGTCGACGACCTTGCCAGCCAGTACAAGCCTGCCGACGGCCGCACGCTGTTTCGCGAAATGCTGATCGATGAGGTGCTGCTCGGCGAATTCGCCCAGGCCGCCAGCCTCATCCGCTGGAACGGCGACAACCGCTTCTGCGGCCGCTGCGGCTCGGCGATGGAGATCCATATCGGCGGTTACAAGCGTGTCTGCGCCGTCTGCGAGCACATGATCTTTCCCCGCACCGACCCCGTCGTCATCATGCTGACGATCGACGAGAGCCGCGACCTCTGCCTGCTCGGCCGCAGCCCGCATTTTGCGCCCGGCATGTATTCCTGTCTTGCCGGCTTCGTCGAGCCGGGCGAGACCATCGAGAACGCCGTGCGCCGCGAAACGCTGGAAGAGTCAGGCATCCGCACCGGCCGTATCCGCTATCACGCCTCGCAGCCCTGGCCGATGCCGCATTCGCTGATGATCGGCTGTTACGCGGAGGCGAAATCCACCGAGATCAAGCGCGATGAGACGGAGCTCGAGGATTGCCGCTGGTTCACCCGCGAGGAAACGCTCGAGATGCTGGAGCGCCCAGGCGCCAACGGCAAAGCCTCGCCGCCGAAAGGGGCGATCGCCCACCGCCTGATGCGCGACTGGGTGGAGTGGAAGCGCTAGTGCCATGCCGGTCGCCCGTTCGGAACGGCTCCTGACGCTGCTCCAGACGCTTCGGCGTTATCGCAGGCCGGTGACCGGCACCGTGCTCGCTCAGGAGACCGGCGTCAGCCTGCGCACACTCTATCGCGATATCGCCAGCCTGCAGGCCCAGGGCGCGATGATCGAAGGCGAAGCCGGCATCGGTTATGTGCTGAAGCCGGGTTTCATGCTGCCGCCGATGATGTTTTCCGAGGAAGAGCTGGAGGCACTGGTGCTCGGCTCGCGTTGGGTGGCCCGCGCCGCCGAGCCGCGCCTTGCCGGCGCCGGCGCCGATGCGCTGGCCAAGATCGCCGCCGTACTGCCGGCCGATTTGCGTGAAATGATCGATTCGGCCGCTCTCTTCGTCGGCCCCAAACGCCGCGATGAGGATAGCGCGGATGTCTCGGCCATCCGCAGGGCGATCCGCCTGGAGCGTATTCTCGAGCTGCATTACGGCGACGAACAGGGCCGGATCTCGCGCCGCCGCGTCTGGCCTTTCGCGCTCGGCTATTTCGAGCACGTGCGCGTCCTCATGGCCTGGTGCGAGCTGCGCCAGGATTTTCGCCATTTCCGCACCGATCGCATCATCGACATGGCACTGCATGAGGTGCGTTATCCGCGCCGCCGCACCGTGCTTCTCAAGGAGTGGCGCGAGACGCAGGACGTGCCGATCGAGAGGTGATCGCTGCTGCCATAAACTGTCAGCAGTTGGCGTTATGATCAGTCTCAATCCACTAGGGAAGGAGTACTGATCATGGTAACGCCTCCAATCATTCAGCAGGCCGGCGACCGCTTCGCCACCAATAGCTTTGCCGATATTATTTCGGCCGAAACCTTCGCCGATGCCCGGCAGTCGACCCGCTTCGGCCTGCTGCAATTCGCCATCGGCCTTTTCCGGATCCCCGGGGGAAGCCGCCCCAAACTCGACGTTGAGGCGACACCTGATTACATGAAGCGCGACCTCGGCTTCATGGACGGGCGCAACCCACGCCACGAAGACCGCTTCCCGCTCTAATCCGCTTCATCATCGACATTCCGCCCGACGAAACCGGGCGTTGCTTCGGCAACGCCCGCTGCATCCTGCTGACATAGATTGGCAGCAGGCGCTCATCCAGCATGTCACACCAAGGGAGAACCGAAATGACCAGCCCCAATCTGATTATCCTCTACGTCAAGGACCCCGGCGAAAGCGCCAGCTTCTACCGCAACCTCCTGAACCGCGAACCGGCCGTGGAAGCGCCGAATTTCGTCGCCTTTCCGCTCGACGGCGGTTTCACGCTCGGCCTCTGGCGGCGCAGCAAGGTCGAGCCGCAGCCCTCCGCCATCGGCAACCGGGGCGAAGTGGCCTTCATGGTGGCGGGGGAAAATGCCGTCGCCAGGCAGTATGAGGACTGGCGCCAGCGCGGCCTGCCGATCGCCCAGGAACTGACGGAGCTGGATTTTGGCCCGACCTTCGTCGTCCTCGATCCGGACGGGCATCGGCTGCGCGTCTGTGAGCCGGATAAGTAATAGCCTGAATGGACGGGGCCTGCTTAGAGCAGGCCTCGCATCGCATGCCCCTTGTAGACGCCGAGGATGCGCACCTTCTCGGAGAAGAACCGCAGTTCCTCCAAGGCCCGGCGAACGTTCGGATCGTTCGGATGGCCTTCGATATCGGCGTAGAACTGCGTCGCCACGAATTTTCCGCCGAGCTGGTAGCTTTCCAGTTTCGTCATGTTGATGTTGTTGGTGGCAAAGCCGCCGAGCGCCTTGTAGAGCGCGGCCGGAATGTTGCGGACATTGAAGACGAAGGTGGTGACGACCTTTTCTTCCGCCGAATTGCGCTGCGCCCATTCCTCGTCACGCGAGAGCACGACGAAGCGGGTGACGTTGTTTTCCGTATCCTCGACATTTTCGGCGACGATCTCGAGCCCGTAGAGATCGGCGGCAAGGCGCGGCGCCAGCGCGGCCATCGAGCGGTCGCCGGTTTCCTTGACGAGCTTTGCCGCCCCTGCCGTATCGCCGGCGATGACAGGCTTCCAGCCATGGGCGCGCACGATCTTGCGGCACTGGCCGAGCGCATGGATATGGCTGTGCACCGTGCGGATCTCGTCCTTGGTCACTCCGGGCAGCACCATCAGCTGGAAGCGGATCGGCATGAAATATTCGCCGATGATGTGCAGCCGCGATTCCGGCAGCAGGTGATGGATATCGGCAACGCGGCCGGCAATGGTGTTTTCGATCGGGATCATGGCGATATCGGCGTCGCCGTTGTCGACCGCGGTGAACGCATCCTCGAACGTCTGGCACGGCAGCGGTTCCATGGTCGGAAACATGTCGCGGCTGGCCATGTCGGAATTGGCGCCGAACTCGCCCTGGAAGGCGATCCTGTTGGTCTTGATGTTCATGATGGTTCCGTCAGTTCGACTTAGAGCATGATGCCGAAAAGTGTGAGCGGTTTTCGGACGACATCATGCTCTAACTCTTTAATTGAGAACAGGATTCAGTTTTTAGGCCAACCGAGCCTAAAATCATCCTGTTCTGGCGGAGAGGATGCGCCGCGCTTTTTCAAGGTCGGCGGGAGTATCGACACCGAGCGGAACCGTGTCAACGATCTCCACGTCGATGCGCATGCCGGCCTCCAGCGCCCGCAGCTGCTCCAGCGATTCGCGCTTTTCGAGCGTCGACGGGCCGAGCGAGACAAATCGCTCCAGCGCCGCACGCCGATAGGCATAAAGGCCGATATGGTGATAAAGCGGCCCCTTGCCGTAAGGTGCTGTCGCGCGCGTAAAGTAGAGGGCGTGCAGACGGGTGTCGGAGACGGGCGAACCGACGATCTTGACGATATGCGCCGCTGTCTTGTCGTCCTCATCGTCGATTTCGGTCGTCAGCGTGCCGATATCGACCACCTCGTTCTCGAGCGGGCGCAGAGCCGCGCGCACGGTTTCCGCATCGATCGTCGGCAGGTCGCCCTGGACGTTGACGATGATTTTCGCTTTCCCGTCCGGATCGACCTTGGTCAGCGCTTCGAAGATCCGGTCGGAACCCGATTGATGGTCACTGCTGGTCATGACGACGTCGAAGCCGGCGGCAGAAACGGCATCGAACACCTGTTGGTCGTCGACCGCGACGACCACGCGGCCGATGGCTGCCTCTTTGGCGCGCATCGCCACCTGCACGATCATCGGCAGTCCGCAAATATCGGCGAGCGGCTTGCCCGGAAGCCGGGTGGAGGCCATGCGTGCCGGGATCAATACCAGCACCTCGTCTAAATTTGAATCACTCATGGTTCGGGCCTTCTATTCCGGGCTGAAAAGTGTCAAAAAGTCTCACGCATAAGACCATTTAGACAGTTGCAACGATCAGTCAAAAGACATAGGTTCCGCGCGATTTCAAGATGGTCCGGTTCTGGTCTGCCGGCTGCAAGGGGAGCATTGCAGATGAATTCATACGTCAATACGGCCGTGGGGGCGCTGCTCGGAACGATTTTCGTTCTGATGTCGGTCTCCATCGCGTCCGAGGGGATCTTCCATTCCGAAGCGCCGGAAAAGGAAGGTTTCGCGATCGTTGCCGAAGAGGCGCCCGCCGCCGGCGGTGAAGCCGCGCCCGCCGCTGCCGTTCCGATCGCGCAATTGCTCGCTTCTGCAGATGCCAAGGCCGGTGAAACGGCCTTCAAGAAGTGTCAGGCCTGTCATGACGCCACCAAAGGGGGGCCGAACAAGGTCGGTCCTAACCTCTTTGGTGTCGTAGATCGCCCGATCGCCTCGCATGAAGGCTTCGCCTATTCCGCCCCCATGAAGGATTTTTCCAAGGGCAGCAGCGAGAAGTGGACCTTCGAGAACCTCAACAAGTTCCTGCTGGCGCCGAAGAAGGACGTCCCCGGCACCGCGATGGGATTCGCGGGCCTGGCGAAGGATCAGGAGCGCGCCAACGTCATCCTCTACCTGCACACGCTCGCCGATTCGCCGGTGCCGCTGCCGGATCCGAAAACCGCGACGCAGTAAGGCGAAGCGCCATCGCATGACAATCGAAGCCCGGCCGCAAGCCGGGCTTTTGTTGTTGATGGCGCAGGTTCAGGCGCCGAGGAAATAAGCCCAGAGCGAAACGGTGATGGCGCCGAGCGCTGTTGTCACCGAGATCGTCGAGGCGGCGAGGCTGTGGCCGACGCCGAAACGATTGGCGATCAGCCAGGCATTGATGCCTGTCGGCACGGAGGAGGTCAGCACGATCGCCGCCGTCCATTCCGGGCTGAGACCGAGGAGACGGCTCGCTGTCCAGACGCAGCCGGGCAGCAGCAGCAGCTTGAGGCTCGAGGTAACGCTGGCGATGCCGAGATTGCCGGAGACGCCGTATCTCTCCAGCGCCATGCCGAGCGAGATCAGCGCCGCCGGGCCGGCTATGCCGGCGATCTGGCCGACGACCGATGCCACCGCAGTCGGCATGGTGAGGCCGGAAAGATGCACGGCCATGCCGGCCGCAAGGCCGATCACCAGCGGATTGCGGATGAGATTGATGGCGATCTGGCGAAGCACAAAGACCATGCTGCGGTCGCTTTTGCCGGCGATCTTTCGTTCAGCGTGCTCCATCAACACCGTGCCGGCGACCATCATGACAGGCAAATGCACGGCAAGCAGGATCGACAACGCCACCAGCCCTTCGTCGCCGACGGTCCGCTGGACGAGCGGCAGTCCGATGAAGACGTTGTTGGCGAAGGCCGAGGAAACGCCGGCCAGCACGCCGATCCGTTCGTCGCGATTAAAGAGGCGCGTGGCGGCGATATGGCCGGCCGTCCAGGTGATGGCGACGCCGGAGAAATAGACGATCCAGAGCCGGAAGGGCGAGGCGCCATGGAAATCCGCCTCGGCGATGGTGCGGAAGAGCAATAGCGGCACGGCGATCTTGAAGACGAACTCACTGAGCGCGTCGCCGACATTCGATGCCATCAAGCCGCTGCGAACGATTACCCAGCCGATGAGGATCAGGATGAAGATGGGAAGGACGTCGAGAATGATGGCTGACATAAGGAAGGATGCTCTGCGGGGAGGGAGTATCCGAGGTCTAGCAGCAAAAGGCTTGCGTTGAAAACGCAATCGGCGCCCGGCCGCGGAGGGGCTGCATCCGAACGCAAAAAAAGCGGGCATGGCCCGCTTTTCCGCTCCGGCCTTGCCGGATATCCGGATCGCGAGGCTGCCAGTTCATCCGTGGTCAGCACCGCGCCGGTAAGATCGAAGGGATCATCCCTCGTCGTCCGGCTGCAACTGAAAGCTGCTCATGCCGGTCTTCTTGCAAGCATTTGTAGGTCTCGAAAATGACAGGGACATGACGAATAAGCGGCACTTTTGCGAAGAATAGAGACGCCATTCACCATTTATCCTTCCAAACCGCGGAAATTTCGCTAAGACCGAACCCCGGCTATCACAAATCCGGGACTCCCCATTTCATGACAAGATTCGATGTTCTGACAGTCGGCAACGCGATCGTGGATATCATTGCCCGCTGCGACGACCAGTTCCTCATTGATAACAAGATCACCAAGGCGGCGATGAACCTCATCGATGCCGAGCGCGCCGAACTTCTGTATTCGCGCATGGGGCCGGCACTCGAAGCCTCCGGCGGCAGCGCCGGCAATACGGCGGCCGGCGTTGCCAATCTCGGCGGCAAGGCTGCCTATTTCGGCAATGTCGCCGCAGATCAGCTCGGCGACATTTTCACCCATGACATTCGCGCCCAGGGCGTCCACTATCAGACCCGTCCCAAGGGCACCTTCCCGCCGACGGCGCGGTCGATGATCTTCGTCACCGAAGACGGCGAACGTTCGATGAATACCTATCTCGGCGCCTGCGTCGAACTTGGCCCTGAAGACGTCGAGGCCGATGTCGTTGCCGACGCCAAGGTCACCTATTTCGAAGGTTATCTCTGGGATCCGCCGCGCGCCAAGGAGGCTATTCGCGACTGCGCCCGCATCGCCCATGAAAACGGCCGCGAAATGTCGATGACGCTGTCCGACAGTTTCTGCGTCGACCGTTATCGCGGCGAATTCCTCGATCTGATGCGCTCCGGCACGGTCGATATCGTCTTCGCCAATCGCCAGGAAGCGCTGTCGCTTTACCAGACCGAAGACTTCGAAGAGGCGCTGAACAGGATTGCCGCGGACTGCAAGATCGCCGCCGTGACGATGAGTGAGAATGGCGCCGTCATCCTGAAGGGCCGCGAGCGTTATTACGTCGATGCGATCCGGATCAGGGAAGTTGTGGACACGACGGGCGCCGGCGACCTTTTTGCCTCCGGCTTCCTCTACGGCTATACGCAGGGACGGTCCCTGGAAGATTGCGGCAAGCTCGGCTGCCTCGCTGCCGGCATCGTCATCCAGCAGATCGGCCCGCGCCCGATGACCTCGCTCAACGAGGCCGCCAAGCAGGCAGGGCTTATTTGAAGGCTTCGCCGGGATAGGCGCCCCAGATTTCCGACTGCGCCACCCAGCCGGTGGCGCCGTCGGTTTCGGCGCGGCACCAGTCGCCGTTGCATTCGCCGATCGCCAGCATCACGCCGGGTTCCAGCTTGGCGATGATCGAGGCGGAGGGCTGCGCCTCGCGGCGCAGATTGACGAAGATGCCCTTGCCCTTCGTCTTCATCCAGGGTGCGGCGATCGCCGCACGCTGGCCGGAGAGCAGCGACTGATTGACCCAGCCTTCGGTGCCGTCGGCATCACGGATGCGGCGCCAGTTGTCGTATTCCTGGATGATCTCCACCGGCAGGCCGGATTTCAGATACATCCACGAAACCGCGTAATCGGTTCCCGGGCCGATGCGCAGGTTGACACGCTTGGATTTCAGCGTGACAAAACGCGGCAATGGCAGGCCGCTCGGTCCCTTGGCCGCCTGCGCATGGGCAAATTCGACGGGGCCGAGCGATGCCGCCAGAGCGATCGCGAGGGCGAGGCAGGACTTCAGGACTTTGCTGCGCATGGAGGCATCCGTTTGCTCGAATTCACGGGCAGGCCCGCCTGCACGCGGTCCGGGCTGTGACATTCCCCGGCTGCACCACGAGTTTTGTTTGTCTTCGCGTGCGGGTCTGGTAGAAATTGCCCGGAACGGGAAAATTATCACCCCTCTTGGTTAAAGACCTCTGAACAAGGCACCGCAGGCAGCCATGACAGCGAAGAAAAAACCGAAGGTCTACATCACCCGCAAGCTGCCGGATGCCGTCGAAACCCGAATGCGGGAACTCTTCGATGCCGAGCTGAACATCGACGACGCGCCGCGCTCCGTGCCCGAGCTCATGGCCGCTGTCCGGACCGCCGACGTGCTGGTGCCGACCGTCACCGATCGCATCGACGCGGCGCTGATCGAGGCGGCCGGCCCGCAGATGAAGCTGATTGCAAGCTTCTCCAACGGCACCGACCATATCGACGTCGAGGCGGCGGCGCGCAAGGGCATCACCGTCACCAACACGCCGAACGTCCTGACCGAGGACACCGCCGACATGACGATGGCGCTCATTCTCGCGGTGCCGAGACGGCTCGGCGAAGGGGCGCGGGTGCTGACCGACAAGCCGGGCGAGTGGGCCGGCTGGTCTCCTACCTGGATGCTCGGCCGGCGCATTCACGGCAAGCGCATCGGCATCGTCGGCATGGGGCGCATCGGCACGGCGGTCGCGCGCCGCGCCAAGGCTTTCGGCCTTTCGATCCACTACCACAACCGCAAGCGCGTCAATCCGGCCGTCGAGGACGAGTTGGAGGCGACCTATTGGGAAAGCCTCGACCAGATGCTCGCCCGCGTCGACATCGTCTCGGTCAATTGCCCGTCGACGCCGGCAACCTTCCATCTGATTTCAGCCCGTCGCCTGGCGCTGCTGCAGCCGACCGCCTATCTCGTCAACACCGCCCGCGGTGACGTGGTCGACGAAAGCGCGCTGATCAAAAGCCTGAGAGAGGGCAAGATCGCCGGCGCCGGCCTCGACGTCTTCGAGAACGAACCGGCCGTCAACCCGAAGCTCGTCAAGCTCGCCAACGAGGGCAAGGTCGTGCTGCTGCCGCATATGAGCTCGGCGACGATCGAAGGCCGCATCGATATGGGCGACAAGGTGATCATCAATATCCGCACCTTCATCGACGGCCACAGGCCGCCGAACCGGGTGCTGCCCGGGCGTTGATCCGGTTCAGACGATGCGGGCCTGAGCCGCAAGCATCTTCCGCATCTCGACGAAGGTCGTTCTGGCAAAGCCCGGATGTGCCTTCTCGGCGGTTCTCGAAAAACCCCAGGCGCCAAAGACGGCATGATTTTCGGTGAGCTCGATGCGCGTCTCCAGCCGCAAAGCGGCAAGGCCAAGCGCTGCCGCCGTCGCCTCGGCGGTTGCCAGCAGCCGCTTGCCGAGCCCCCTGCCTTGCGCCTCCGGGAGAACGGCGAGCTTGCCGACATAGAGACAGTCGGCCTCCGGCCGCAGGAACAGGCAGCCGATCAGCTTTTCGTCTTCGATGGCGACATGACCGATCTCGGTTCCGGCTTTTTCGGCCAACGACTCCGTCGTCAGCTTGAGCGCCGAAGAGGGCGGGTCGATCCTGCCGTTCATCGAGGCGAAGGCAGCGAGGATGAGCGCCAGCAGTTCGTCCCAGCGCGTGAAGTTCTGATCCAGGCGGATGATTGTCATAGGGTCTGTCCTTGCCTTTCCCGGCGGCGTTTATAGCGTATCGTGTCGAACCGGGCCGAGAGCGCGTCGTAGAGCAGCAGACGTCCGATCAGCGGTTCGCCGGCGCCGGTGATCAGCTTGATCGCCTCCATCGCCATCATCGTGCCGATGACGCCGGTGAGCGCGCCGATGATTCCGGCTTCGGCGCAGGAGGGGATCAAGCCCGCCGGCGGCGCTTCCGGAAACAAGTCGCGATATCTGGGATTGGGTGTTCCGTCTTCGCCGGTCTCATAGGGCTTGAGCACCGTCAGCGAACCGTCGAAACGCCCGACCGCGCCGGTGACAAGCGCAATCTGCGCCGCCTCGGCGGCGTCGGCGGCGGCATAACGCGTGTCGAAATTATCGGAACCGTCGATCAGCAGGTCGAAGCCGGCGAGCTGCCGCTGGGCGGTCTCCGCGCCAAAACGTTCCTCGAAGCGGATCAGCCGCACATGCGGATTGAGCCGGGCAATGGCGAGCGCCGCACTTTCGGTTTTCAATTCGCCGATCGTGCCGGAATCATGGATCACCTGCCGCTGCAGGTTGGAGAGCGACACCCGGTCGTCATCGACGATACCGAGCGTGCCGATACCGGCGGCGGCCAGATATTGCAGGATCGGCGCTCCAAGGCCGCCGGCGCCGATCACCAGCACGCGGGCGGCCTTCAGCCGCTGCTGGCCGGCGCCGCCGATCTCGGGGAGCAGGATGTGTCGGTGATATCGGGCGATTTCGTCGGGGCTGAGCGGTTCCATGGCGGCGATGCTATCATGACGGCCGACGCCGGGAAAAGCCGCCTCCCTCATCCGAACACCTTTCCGTCGGCAACGGTGAAGAACTGTGCCCGGTCTGCGAGCGCTGAAAACATTGTCCGATCCGTGCCCGTCATGAAGGCCTGGCCGCCGAGCCCGTCGATGAGATCGAACAGTGCGGCACGGCGGCCCTCGTCGAGATGGGCGGCGATCTCGTCGAGCAGCAGGATCGGCGCATGGCCGGTGAGATTGCCGACGAGCCGTGCATGCGCAAGCACCAGGCCGACGAGCAGCGCTTTCTGCTCGCCGGTCGAGCAACGCTCCGCCTCCATCGCCTTTTCGCGGTGGTGGACGATGAGGTCGGCTCGGTGCGGCCCCTCCAGCGTGCGCCCCGCGCCGGCGTCCCGATACCGGCTCTCCGCCAGCATCGCCGCATATTCGTCCTCGAGATCGACCGAAGGGCGAGAGAACTGGCCGTCCATGAAGCCCGAGAGCTGCAGCGATGCCGAAGGGAAGGGCGAATTCTCCGGCCTTTCCTCGATCAGCCGGGTGAGCAGGCCGAGCATTTCCTGTCGGGCGAGCGCCATGGCGATGCCGAGGCTTGCCATCTGCTCCTCGATGCCGGCGAGCCAAGAAGGATCGAAGCGGCCTTCGTCCAGCAATTTGTTGCGGCTGCGCATGGCGCGCTCGAAATCGCTGGCGCGGCGGCCATGGGCGGGATCGAGCGACAGCACCAGCCGGTCGAGAAAGCGTCGGCGGTCGGAGGAGGCGCCGGTAAAGAGCCCGTCCATCGCCGGTGTCAGCCAGAGAAGACGCAGATGGTCTGTCAGTTCGTCGGCGGTTTTTGCCGCGGTACCGTTGATCCGCAGCCTGCGGGTGGTCGTCTCCTCCCCCGCTTCAATGCCGGTGCCGATCTCGACTTCGCCCTCCATGCCGTCAAGCGCGGCAAAGATCGAAAAGCCGCCGGTCGCGCCGACGCGGGTAATATCGCCATAGGCGGCGCGGCGAAGCCCCCGGCCCGGCGAAAGCAGCGAGACCGCCTCCATGAGATTGGTCTTGCCCGCGCCGTTGTTTCCCGTCAGCACGGCATGCCGGCCATCGAGGGTGAGGCTCACCGCCGCATAGTTACGGAAGTCTGTCAGCTTCAGACGGGAAAGAGAAACCTTGTGCGGCATCGGGTGTCCGGGTTTGTGAAGCCTGACAGCTATGCCGAAGCGGCGTCGATAGCAAGGCTCGCGGCTCGGCCGCCACGGGTCACGCGTAAAATACCCGGGCGGTATTTCCGCATGCTCGCGTAAATGAGCCCCGATTCAGGAACTGTACGGTACGTTTTATCCGGCATGTCCCAAAAAAATACAACCGCATCGAAGCGATCCGGTGTCGCGTCCTCGGCCGCTGACAGCCCTCGTCATGGATTTCAAACCGCCTGGATACTAGGGGCTCCGCCCATTCTTCCGGGGCCGCTGACGTAACGTAATGCCCAGAAAAAGTCGGTTGAATTTTGCAACTAACGGGTTGAGTTATGCGGCGGAAACGCTATGGTAAACGAACCGTTTGCGTATGAAAGAATGACGAAGTGCCAGATCCGGTTGATATTATCGTTGGTCGCAACATAAGACAGCTTCGCGCCCTTCGCCGGGTTTCCCAGCTCGAGCTTGGTGAAGCCCTTGGACTGACCTTCCAGCAGATTCAGAAATACGAAAAGGGGACGAATCGCGTTTCCGCCAGCAAACTGCACCAGATCGCGGTTTTTCTCGATGTCGAGATCTCGGTTCTTTTCGAGGGTGCCGACATGCCGCAATTCGGCAGCCGCATCGAGCTCAGCCCTGACGCCTATGCGCTTGCCCTGAGTTACGACAAGCTGAATTCACCGGCAGGCAAGGAAGCGGTCAAAACCATTCTCACGCTCATAAGCAGTGGGCAGGCTGCCGAAACCGCCGCGTGAGTCGAGCCGGGAAATCGGCTTCCTCGCAGACATTGCAATCTGTTTAAGCTCCGCGTTTCGGGCAAGCCCAAGAACAGCGAGAGCCGAAACGCGCCGCGTCGCGTTCGATAAAAAGCGTCAGTGAAATTCGCGCTCGTGCAACGCCGTCAGCAGGTCGTCCTGCGTCTGGTGGCCGGCATGATAGAGGTCGATCGCGATACTGGCGATCGAAAGGCCCTGTTGGCTGCGAAGCTTGATGTTGCGCTCGGCGCACCATGTGTAAATGGCGCCGGCGAGAACGTCGACGTCGTCGTGCTGAGAGGAGAAGGCTGGCGCCATGGCAGTTACTCTTGCTTTGGTTATTCCCCGAACAGAGCGCCGCGCCCGAAAGGACGGCCAAGGTCGCTCCATCATTCCAATCTGCGCCTGATCCTTCGAAAACCTGCTCCGATCTCCGGGTTATGCGCTGACGACAGAGACTGAATTCATTTGGAAAACTTGCAAGCGCCATTATCCGGCTGCGTTAACGCAACTCGACTTTCATCCCGCTGCCGTCTCAATGCGGTACAAATTGCCCGGCGCGCCATGCGAATGTGCCAAAACGGGTCGTCATGACGAAAAAGCCGGGGACGTTTCCGTGCCCCGGCTTTCGATACGGCAATTCCGGTTGCGGCTCAGCTTTCGAAGAATTCCTTCATCCTAGCAAAGAAGCCCGTCGATTCCGGATTGTTCTCCTTGGAGGAAATCTGCTCGAATTCCTGCAGCAGCTCGCGCTGGCGCTTGGTCAGCTTCTGCGGCGTCTCGATCTGGATCTGGATGTAGAGGTCGCCCGTCTGCGCCGACCGCAGCACCGGCATGCCCTTGCTCTTCAGGCGGAACTGTTTGCCGGCCTGCGTGCCCTCCGGCACGGTCACCCGCGATTTGGTGCCGTCGAGCGTTGCCACGTCGAAGGTTCCGCCGAGCGCCGCCGTCGTCATCGAGATCGGGACGGCGCAATAGAGATCGGCTCCGTCGCGCTGGTAGAATTCATGCGGCTTCACCGACAGGAAAATATAGAGGTCGCCCGCCGGTCCGCCGCGGGCCCCGGCTTCGCCCTCGCCCTGCAGGCGGATGCGCGTGCCGTCCTCGATGCCGGCAGGGATATTGACCGAGAGCGAACGTTCTTCGGTTACCCGGCCCTGGCCGTGGCACTTCTGGCAGGGATCGGGAATGATCTGGCCGCGGCCGTGGCAGGTCGGGCAGGTCCGCTCGATCGAGAAGAAGCCCTGGGCGGCGCGCACGCGCCCCGTTCCCTGGCAGGTGCCGCAGTTCTTCGGCTGCGTGCCGGGCTTGGCGCCCGACCCCGAACAGACGTCGCAGGTGATCGACGTCGGCACGCGGATCTGCGCCGTCTTGCCGGAAAAGGCCTCTTCCAGCGTGATTTCCATATTGTAGCGAAGATCGGCGCCGCGTTCGCGCCCACCCGACGAACGCTGGCGCGCCCGTCCGCCACCCATCATCTCGCCGAAAATATCCTCGAAAATGTCGGAGAAGCCACCGCCGGCAAAGCCGCCGCCACCGCCGCCCATGCCGCCATGTTCGAAGGCCGCATGGCCATAACGGTCATAGGCCGCCCGCTTCTGCGGGTCCTTGAGCATCTCGTAGGCTTCGTTGATTTCCTTGAACTTCCGTTCGGCGTCCTTGTCATCCGGATTCTTGTCCGGATGGTATTTCATCGCCAGCTTTCGGAAGGCGCTCTTCAGCTCTTTCTCGTCCGCCGACTTGGCTACACCCAGAGTTTCGTAAAAGTCCGCTTTTGCCATTAAGGATTAAACCCCGGAAATGGATTTCCGGCTGCCATGGTGAGCAGCCGGATCAGGTGTTGAAGCATTACCACGCCGCCGCGGATTACGCGGACTTCTTGCGGTCGTCGTCCTTGATTTCCTCGTAGTCGGCGTCAACGACATTGTCGCCGCCTTCCGCGGAGGCATCGGCAGCAGCGCCGCCTTCGGCCTGCTGTGCTTCATAAATCGCCTGGCCGAGCTTCATGGAAACTTCCATCAGCGTCTGGGTCTTGGCCTTGATGTCGTCAGCATCCGGTTCGGAGGCTTCCGATGCCGTCTTCAGCGCGGCGATCGCATCCGAAATCGCGGTGCGGTCGGTTTCGGAGACCTTGTCGCCGTAATCCTTCAGCGACTTTTCCGTCGAGTGGATCAGGCTTTCGGCCTGGTTCTTGGCTTCCACGGCCTCGCGGCGCTTCTTGTCTTCGGCCGCATGCGACTCGGCATCCTTGACCATCTTTTCGATGTCGGCGTCGGAGAGGCCGCCGGAGGCCTGGATGCGGATCTGCTGTTCCTTGCCGGTGCCCTTGTCCTTGGCCGAAACCTGGACGATGCCGTTGGCGTCGATGTCGAAGGTCACTTCGATCTGCGGTACGCCGCGCGGCGACGGCGGCAGGCCGACGAGGTCGAACTGGCCGAGCAGCTTGTTGTCGGCAGCCATTTCGCGCTCGCCCTGCGAAACGCGGATGGTGACGGCCTGCTGGTTGTCTTCGGCGGTCGAGAAGGTCTGGCTCTTCTTCGTCGGGATCGTCGTGTTGCGCTCGATCAGGCGGGTGAAGACGCCACCGAGCGTTTCGATGCCGAGCGACAGCGGCGTGACGTCGAGGAGCAGGACGTCCTTGACGTCGCCCTGGAGAACGCCGGCCTGGATGGCGGCGCCGAGAGCGACGACTTCATCCGGGTTGACGCCCTTGTGCGGCTCCTTGCCGAACAGCTGCTTGACGACTTCCTGCACCTTCGGCATGCGGCTCATGCCGCCGACGAGAACGACTTCGTCGATTTCGGCAGCGGTGACGCCGGCGTCCTTGAGAGCGGCCTTGCAGGGCGCGATCGTGCGCTGAACGAGATCGTCGACCAGGCTTTCGAGCTTGGCACGGGTCAGCTTCAGCGTCAGGTGCTTCGGGCCGGAGGCGTCGGCCGTGATGAACGGCAGGTTGATTTCGGTCTGCTGCGAGGAGGACAGCTCGATCTTGGCCTTTTCCGCGGCTTCCTTGAGGCGCTGCAGGGCAAGCTTGTCGTTCTTCAGGTCGATGCCGTTGTCCTTCTTGAACTCGGCAACGAGATATTCGACGAGACGCATGTCGAAGTCTTCACCGCCGAGGAAGGTATCGCCGTTGGTGGACTTCACTTCGAAGACGCCGTCGCCGATCTCGAGGATCGAAATATCGAAGGTGCCGCCGCCAAGGTCGTAGACGGCGATCGTCTTGCCTTCTTTTTTGTCGAGGCCGTAGGCGAGAGCGGCAGCGGTCGGCTCGTTGATGATGCGCAACACTTCAAGGCCGGCGATCTTGCCGGCATCCTTGGTTGCCTGGCGCTGCGCGTCGTTGAAATAGGCCGGAACGGTGATGACCGCCTTCTCGACCTTTTCGCCGAGATAGGATTCGGCGGTTTCCTTCATCTTCTGAAGGATCATCGCGGAAATCTGTGCGGGTGAGTAGCCCTTGCCATTGGCTTCGACCCAGGCGTCGCCATTGTCGCCCTTGACGATGCTGAAGGGAACGAGATGCTTGTCCTTCTCGACGGTCGGATCTTCGTAGCGGCGGCCGATCAGGCGCTTGACAGCAAAGAGCGTGTTCGTCGGGTTGGTGACCGCCTGGCGCTTGGCCGGCTGGCCGACGAGGCGCTCGCCGTCATCGGAAAAAGCCACCATGGAAGGGGTCGTGCGCGCACCTTCCGCATTCTCGATGACCTTCGCGTCCTTGCCGTCCATGACTGCGACGCAGGAATTCGTCGTTCCAAGGTCGATACCAATTACTTTTGCCATGTCATTCTCTCCTTGAAGCAAGCTGTCGGAACCCCCAGAAGGCATTTCCCTGACAGCCCCTTACGGGATGGGTCTACTTAAGATTACGCAATCGTGATTGCGGTGATGCGGCGTATATAAGGAGCGGTTTTCTGGACTGCAAGGCGGGAAATCGCCCGGAATCCAGCAAAACGAATGTGTTGCCTCCAATTTTGACGGTAGCCGGGAAAGAGCTCTGCCCATAGCAGGAGGGCGGCTGATTTCCGCGCATGTTCTGCAATGGCGGGCGGCGGTTTTACGGCAGAGACATGCAACAGGCAAAGACGCTGAACATCGCAGGCGAATCGGAAAGGTCGCGATGCGTTTTGCGGATCGGGCCTGTGCCGGGCGCGCTGCAAAAATCTCACTGGCCCATGATCAGATCGAGCAGCGTCGTGCGCCGCGGCTGCACCGAAGAGGTCGTCTGCGGCGTCCCGACATCGCCGGGCGGCACGACGTTTCCATAGTCGGACCCGCCTTCGGCAACGGCGGCAGGTGGAACCGGACCGTTTCCTGACGGCGCGGTTTGCTGCCGGACGGGCGCCTGCGGATAGCGGTTGGCATTTTCGTCACCACCGAAGACACCGGAAATGATGCCGCCGATCGTCGTCGATGGCGGCGCTTCGGCCGTGACCGGCTGCCCGCCATCCGGTGCTGCCTGCGCCATCGGCTGGCCGCTGTTCTGATCGCCGATCAGCTGGCCGTTGCCGAAGAGCGGCGCCGGCGAAAGACCCTTGTGGGCGGCGATCATGAATTCCTTCCAGGCCTTGGCCGGCAGGCCGCCGCCGGTCACCTTCTTCATCGGCTTGCCGTCGTCATTGCCGAACCAGACGCCTGTCGTGAGATTGCTGGTAAAGCCGACGAACAGCGCGTCGCGTGAATTCTGCGTCGTGCCGGTCTTTCCCGCCGCCTGCCAGCCGGGGATCTTGGCGCTCTTGCCGGTGCCGTTTTCGATGACGCCCATCATCATCGTATCCATTTCGGCGGCGATCTGCTCGGAGAGCACGCGCGGCGGGCTGTCATAGGTATTTTCGTAGAGAACCTTGCCTTCGGCAGTCGTCACCCGGCGGATGACGTGCGGCGTCGCCTTGTAGCCGCCGTTCATGAAGGCGGCATAGGAGGCGGTGAGTTCCATCAGCGACACTTCCGACGTGCCGAGCGCAATCGAGGCGTTCGGCTGCAGCTCGCTTTCGATGCCGAGCCGGTGGGCAAGCTTGATCACCTGGTCGGGCCCGTCATACATCACCAGCTGCGCGGCAACCGTGTTCAGCGACTTGGAAAGCGCAGTGGCGAGCGTCACTTCGCCATTGTATTTCTTCTCGTAATTCTCCGGCGTCCAGTCACCGATGCGGATCGGCGCGTCATTGAACACCGAAAAGGGCGTCAGCCCCTTTTCCAGCGCTGCGGCATAGACGAAAGGCTTGAACGAGGAGCCCGGCTGGCGTTTGGCCTTGACGGCGCGGTTGAACTGGCTCGTTGCATAGTCCCTGCCGCCGACCAGCGCCCGGATTGCGCCGGTGCCGTCGATCGAGACGAGGGCCGCCTGTGAGGCGTCGAGCTTGTCGCCTTCCTTGTCGAGCACATCGACCAGTGATTGCTCGGCCTTTTTTTCCAGTGACTTGTCGATGGTCGTATCGACGATGACGTCCTCCTTGACGTCGCCGATCAGGCCCGGCAGCTCGTCCATCACCATGTCGGCGACATAATGCCCGGCGCCCGACCAGTAGCTCTTGGCCGAAGCCGGGGTCTGCGACATCGCGGTCTTGACCTCGGAATCGGTGATGAAACCCTGTTCGCGCATCGCCGCGAGCACGAGCTGGGCGCGCGCATTCGCAGCGTCCGCGTCGCGGGCCGGCGAAAGCCGCGACGGCGCCTTGAGCAGCCCGGCCAGCACCGCGGCCTCGCCGAGGTTCACGTCGCGCGCCGACTTGCTGAAGTAGCGGCGCGACGCCGCTTCGACGCCATAGGCGTTCGATCCGAAGAACACCCGGTTGAGATACATCGCAAGGATCTGGTCCTTGGTGTATTTCTGCTCCAGCCAGAGGGCGAGCAGTACCTCCTGCACCTTGCGTTCCAGCGTTCTCTCGGGAGAGAGGAAGAGGTTCTTGGCAAGCTGCTGCGTCAGCGTCGAGCCGCCCTGGACCATGTGGCCGGCCGTCAAATTGGTGACGATCGCCCGGCCGAGGCCGAGCGGATCGACGCCGAAATGCGAATAAAAACGCCGGTCTTCGATGGCGATGACGGCCTCGGGAATATAGGGCGACATGTTTTCGAGCGATAGCGCCTCACCGCCGGTGGCGCCGCGATTGGCAATGACACTGCCGTCGACGGCGGTGATCTTGACGTTCGGCGGCCGCTCGGGAATCGCCCATGTGCTGGCGCTCGGCATGCGCGAACCATAATAGACCACAAGCCCGGCAACGCCGATGCCGGCCCAGATGAAAAGCACGACGCACCAATAGACCACACGGCGCATAAAGCCGAAAAAGCCGCCGCCTTCACGCTCGCGCGGTTCGCGCCGCCGCTGGCGGGCGGCCCGCTGCGGCGGGGGCCTGGAACCGCCGCGCCGCGCCGATCTGCTGCCGACGACGCGGTCATCGGCATCGAGCGAAAATTCGTCGTCGTCGCGGGCCGGACGGCCGCTGAAGGACGGTTCTATTCTGTCGCTTGATCTGCCTCTGCCTGCCATCGTCGACCGGTCGCATCCCCTGTTCGATCGCGAAGCCCGCTTCGCATAACGGCGCCCCTGCAGCGCCGCGTGTCCTTCCGGACGCGCAAAGAACGCTGTAGCACTTTGAAGGGCTGCGTGATTTTGCCTTCAACCGATTCCGGTTCAAGGAACGACGCAGCGGGCGACGCGATCATCCGGTTGAACTGTAATTGCGGCGATTTAACGGGATGTTAAAGGGCGGCAAACGACGGCGCCGCGCTGCCTCGCGTTAAATCGTCTCTTCAATATTGGCGGGCTTCGTAATCGTCGGGCGTTTCCGGATCCTGCTTATATTCCCACTCGCCCAGATGAAAGCGGCGCCAGATCTGGCCTGAAGGGTTGAGGCTTGCCCCATCAGTCAGGCGGACAGGAAGGATGGGGTTGTATTTATGCCAGAGGGTAACGTCCGTGGCGGTCGCCCGAGGTCCGAACAGCCCGAAGAAAGCCAGGTGGTCTTGCGTCATCAGGGTTCCAGCCTCGAACGGATCAAGATCGATCCGCAATACCGCAAATTGCTATAAGCAACCCGGCAAAACAAGAGCGACACGCTGCACTCACAGCAAATTGTCGGTGACCTCGCGCGGACCAAGGCTTCCCGCCGCCGCCCTTCGTTACGCCCGCTGAGGCCGGGAGATCGGGCCCGTTGCGGATCGCCCTTCGCGGCCACCTGCGTGAGCAGAGACACGTTGCATCGATCAAATGCGATTTCTGATTTAAGGAATTATGCGCGGGGCGGAACCAATAGGCTCGACGATTGTTTATTGAGAAGCGGGACACCCCCTCACGTCCCGCCCTATGATCGGCCGTCTCCCCTCAACGCGCGCCGATCGACATCAGGCCCGGTGCATCCCCCCAAGGAGCGCCGGGCTTTTTCTGGCACTGCTGTCGCATTGAACCCGTCCATGCAGAAAGGGCGGCATTGCTGCCACCCTCGATATTTCAGTTGTCGCAGGACGGATCGCCCGGGCGGCAGACAAAGGGCGAAGCCCTGGGATCCGGGCGGTTGTAGGTATCGGCCTTCCCGCCCCTGAACTGCGGCAGATCACGGAAATTCGAACTCCTGTTGTCGTCATCCCTGCGGACCTCTCTGCGGCGTTCCTCCCTGCGGTCCTCGTCGCGCCGGTCCCGGTCACGATCCCGGTATTCGCGGACCTGGTAATCCCGATCCCGATATTCGCGCGGCCGGTAATCCCGATCCCGGTAGTCGCGGTCGCGGTAATAGTAGTCCGGGCCGCGGCTCCAGCGGTCACGCTCGCGATAGAAAGCGCGGCCGCGGTAGTAGCGGTCCCAATAATTGCCGACGCTGAAGGTAACCATCGGAATGCCCAGCGGACGGTAATATTGCGGACCGACATAGACACGGCGTTGCTGGTAGACGGCCTGCACATACTGGCCGGAAACCCAGCCGCGGCCGCCGTAGAATTCGACGTCGCACCAGTTGACGTTGGAAAGACATCCGCGGATTTCGACGGAAGAGCCAGCGGGGATGACTGCGACGGCGGGATAGCGCGTGCTTGGTCCCGCACGCATGTTGACATTCGCCGTCGAGTAACCCTCGGCGGCCTGTGCTATTGCCGGAGCCAGCACAAACAGCGCGGCCGCGGCGATCTTGACGATGAGGTTTTTCACGCTTCTCACTCCTGGTTGGCGTGTTTTCAGCAGCGCTTGGCTGCGTTTCCTTGAGGCATATGCCATATGCGCAAAGATAGAGCGATCGCCGGCATTTGTTAGGGCGTCGCCATTTTCCTTGTCTTTCAAAGGTTTATACCGAGGTCGCGATGAACGCAGCTTGAACGAGGGGGGTTTTGTGATGCGATGTGGCGTTCTCGATGCCGCAGACGCTTGTGCAAGTGTCGTTAACCGCTCGTTAACCTTTCGAAGGCAGTCTCCTTGCAATACCGCCTTCTCCTTGACCACGGATGAACTGGCACTGAGACGCGCGGATGACGAAAGGCCGGTTTGAACCGGCCTTTTTGTTGTCGCGATTTTTCGTGCAGCGTGGGACGCGCCAGCCTCTCTCAGGCGGCAAGGGCCTGAAGAATCCGCACCCAGGAGCGGATGCCCTTGTGATAGGAGACAAGCTCGTATTTTTCGTTCGGCGAATGGATGCGGTCGTCGCTGAGGCCGAAGCCGACGAGCAGCGATTCCATGCCGAGCATCTTCTGGAAGTCGCCGACGATCGGGATCGAGCCGCCCATGCCGATGACGATGGCGGGTTTCGGCCATTCGTCGGAAAGCGCCGTCTTTGCCTTGGTCAGCAGAGGCGAGTCATAGGAGAGATGAATCGCCGGCGAGCCGCCATGCGGATGGAATTCGACCGAGCAGTCGGCCGGAATTTTCGACCTGACATAGCTGCGGAAAGCCTCGCGGATGGCGGTCGGATCCTGGGTGCCGACGAGCCGGAACGAAACCTTCGCCGAGGCCTTGGCGGCGATCACCGTCTTGAAGCCTTCACCGGTATATCCGCCCCAGATGCCGTTGACTTCGGCGGTCGGCCGCGCCCAGGTCAGTTCCAGCACCGAGCGGCCCTTCTCGCCGGAGGGAATGGACAGGCCGACTTCGCCGAGGAATTTTTCCGCGCTCTTGCCGAGCGTTTCCCATGACGCCTTGATGTTGTCGGGCGTCTCCTCGACGCCGTCATAGAAACCATCGAGCGTGATGCGGCCGGTCTCGTCGTGCAGGCCGGCAAGCGTCTCGACGAGAATATGGATCGGATTTGCCGCCGCGCCGCCGAACAGACCGGAATGCAGATCGCGGTCGGCGGCGGTGACGACCACCTCCTCGCCGACGAGGCCGCGCAGCGCCGCGGCGATGGCCGGCGTGTCGCGGTCCCACATGCCGGTATCGCAGACAAGCGCATAATCGGCCTTCAGCTCGGCGGCATTGGCTTCGAGGAAAGGTTTCAGCGACGGCGAGCCCGATTCTTCCTCGCCCTCGAACAGAATGGTGATGCGGCAGGGAAGCGCGCCGTTGATTTCCTTATAGGCGCGGCAGGCTTCGACGAAGGTCATCAGCTGGCCCTTGTCGTCCGATGTGCCGCGGCCGGTCAGGATCTTGCGGCCCTCGCCGATATCCTTGATCGACGGCTCGAACGGATCGTTTTCCCAGAGCTCGATCGGATCGACCGGCTGCACGTCGTAATGGCCGTAGAACAGAACATGCGGCGCATCGGCGGAGGCCCCGGCATGGTGGGCGACCACCATCGGATGGCCGGGCGTGTCACGCACCGAAGCGGAAAAGCCGATTCCCTGGAGATAGGCGACCAGCCATTCGGCGGCCTTCCGGCATTCCGCCTTGAAGGCGGGATCGGTGGAAATCGACTGGATGCGCAGAAGCTCGAACAGCTTTTCGAGACTCGAGGAAAGGTTCTGATCCGCGCGTGCAAGCACCTGTTGTACATCCGTCATTTTCGACTCCCTTTTGAAATTCGGCCGGACGATAGACCAAACCAGCAGGGCAGGCGAGGCGGAAAAAGCAAAAGTGGGGGTGGCGAAAGTGACCAGATCTGGCCCCGCGTCGGGAAGATTTGTGAGATAGTATAGAAGAACATCCTAATTCAATTTACGGTTATTTAGTACAACCAAATTAGCTTGACCGAATTCAGCTGTACGAGGGGCGAGATGTTTTCGGTCATTACTTGTATTCGCGACAATCACGATTGGCGGCTGGTGCTCGCGGCGGCCGTGGTCTGCCTGATCGGCGCAATGGCAGCGATGCTGCCGCTTTCGCGCGCGCAGGAATGCGATGCCGGACGCCGCAAGCTTTGGATCGGCGCGTCGGCTTTCGCCTTCGGCACCGGCGTATGGGCAACCCATTTCATCGCGATGCTGGCCTATGACGGCGGCATGCCGATCACCTACCAGCTGGGCCTGACGGCGCTTTCCTTCCTCTTGTCGGTGGTCGGCTCGTGGGCGGCAATCCTCGTCGCTTCGCAGGGCCGGGGCAGGTTTTCGTGCATCCAAGGCGGCGTTCTGATGGCGCTCGGCATCGCCACGATGCACCTGACCGGCATGCAGGCGATCGAGACGCAGGCGGTTATCCTCTACGATCCGTACATGACGTTGAGTGCGGTACTCGCGGGGGTGCTGTTGTCGAGCATCGCCTTCCACGCCTTCTTCCACTTGAAGGGACTGAGACGGCTCCTCGCCTCATCGGTCACCTTCGTCCTTGCAATCTGCGCACTCCACTTCATTTCGATGGCCAGCATCACACTCGTGCCGGATCCCGGCAAAGAGGTTCCGGCAACGGTGCTGGATACCAGCCTGCTGGCCGCGATCGTCGTGGTGGCGGCCACGGCTCTCATTCTGATCGCAATTGCCGTGGTCTTCATCGAAAGCCACCTGACGGATCTGAGGGGACTCGCAAATGCGTCGCAGGAAGGATTGCTGATCCTGCGGGAAGGCAGGATTATCGATGCCAACGAACGCTTTCAGGGGCTTTCCGGCTGGAAGCTTGCCGATCTCCTAGGCAAGGCGCCCTCCATTGTCTTAACCCAGGGACAGAACAGGCCGGGCGAGACGCTACTCAACACCAGGAACGGCAGGGAGATCGCCGTCGAAGTGAACACCAGCAGGATCGTCTATCGCGGGCACAACTGCGACGTGCTGGCGGTGCGCGATCTCACCGAGCGCAGGCAGGCCGAGGAGATGATCGAGCACCTCGCCCACCACGATGTTCTCACCGACCTTCCAAATCGGTCGTTGTTCGACAAGCGCATCCGCCAGGCGCTGCAGATGGCCAAGGGAAAGAACAGCGAGGTCGCCCTCTTCTATATCGATCTCGATCGCTTCAAGACCGTCAACGATATTTTCGGCCACGCCGAGGGCGACCGCATTCTTTGCAAAGTCGCCTCGATCCTGCGTCGCGTGGCCGATGAACGCGATACTATCGCCCGTCTCGGCGGCGATGAATTTGCCATCATTCAGTCCGCCGGACAGCAACCGGCGGCCGCGCAGAAGCTCGCAGCCGCGATCCTCGACGAATTCGCCGCCGAGATGGATATGGCGCGCGACCCGACCGCCGTCGGCGTCAGCCTCGGCATCGCTCTTTATCCGACCGACGGAAGCGATGCAGACGAGATCTGCAACAACGCCGATATCGCCCTCTATCGGGTCAAGCACGGCGGCCGCGGCAAGGCCTGTTTCTTCAATGCGGAAATGGACGAGGCCACGCGAGCCCGCCGCCAGATCGAAAGCGAACTGCGCCACGCTATCACCCGCAATCAGATCCATGTCAGCTATCAGCCGGTTCTCGATGCACAGAGCGGCGAGATCAGCGGTTACGAGGCCCTGATGCGCTGGAACCGGCCGGGCCACGGCCTGAGCGAGCCGGATATCTTCATTCCGATCGCCGAGGAAAGCGGGTCGATCGTCCAGCTCGGTGAGTGGGTGCTGCAGCAGGCCTGCAAGGAGGCCGCGCGCTGGCCGCATCCGCTGAGGATCGCCGTCAACGTTTCGCCGGTGCAGTTCATGCTGCCAAACCTATGCGAGCGGATCGAGGCGATCCTCAAGGAAACGGGGCTTGCGCCCGGCCGGCTGGAAATCGAGATCACCGAGGCCGCTCTCATCCGTGATCGCGACCGGGTGATGGCCACGCTGCAGCGTCTGCGCAGTCTGGGTGTTCACATCGTCATGGACGACTTCGGCACCGGTTTTTCCTCGCTCTCCAACCTGCGAACCTTTCCTTTCGACAAGATCAAGGTCGACCGCAGCTTCACCGGAATGCTGGACCATGACGCGGCGGCGCGTTCGATCGTGGGCGCAATCATCGGCCTCGGTCACAGTCTCGGCATGCCTGTCGTGACGGAGGGCGTCGAAACCGAGACGCAGCGCCAGATCGTCGTCGAAGAAGGCTGTGCGCAGGTACAGGGGTTTTTGCTCGGCAGACCGGATGTCGAGCCGAGCATGAAGCTCGCTGCCCGCGAAAGCCTCCTGTCCTCGACAGCCCGAACGGACGATCTGTCGATAGCGGGGCGGCGACCCATCCGTCTTGCCGGCGAGTAATGCCGGTCAGAGCGCCTTGGCGTTTTCCAGCAGCCGGCGGATATATTCGAGCGTCAGCTCGCGCTCGAAAGTCCGAAAGCCCTTGAAGAGCGCGAGGTCGGCCTCGCGCGCGCTTTCGATCGCCTCGGCTTCCATGGCACGCGCCTTCGGCGTCAGGAAGATCAGCTGCGCCCGCTTATCGGATGGATGCGGCCGGCGTTCGATCAGCCCGTCGCGGACCATGCGCGACAGCGTATTGGCCATGGTCGCCTGCTCGATATCGACCCGCTCGAGCAGCTGTTTCTGGGTTAGGCCGTCTTCGCCCCACAGTTCCAGCAGAATGGGAAACTGACCGGGGGAAAAACCGAGCCCGACCGCGCGCCGGTGCAGCGAGCGGGCAAAACCCTTCGCCAGCTGGCTGGCAAGGTAAGCTCCCGAATCCATGCGGTTAAATCCCATGATTGCAAGTTAGGCTCAAAACCATGCCGGAGACAATGCAGCAAATCGCATAGGACGCTCCAAAAAAACGCAAGCTCCGCCCATCGTTTCGAGGGTCGGAAAAACAAAAGTCGCCATGACCTGGAGGTTGGCCATGGCGACCTTAAAATGGGGACAAAGGCCCGGAGAGGGGGATAAGGCCTTTGTCCAAGCCTGATGCGGCGGGGGACAAGCCGGTAATCAGACCCGCGGCGCGATCAAGCGCCGGTGACATGGATTTGGAACTGCGAATGTGGTTTTTCAAGGGTCACGCCACGTTACAAATCGGTAACAGTTTGGTGAGCAGGAATCCCTTCTGCATATTTCCTTGAACCCGACCCATAATCGCTTGGCGCGCCGAACTTTATATGGACCTCGTTCCGTGCCCGCGCTATCCATGCACGCATGAAAAAAGGCGATCACCTCTTCCTAGTCGACGGTTCCGGTTTCATCTTCCGGGCGTTTCATGCATTGCCGCCGCTGACGCGCAAAACGGACGGCCTGCCGGTCGGCGCCGTTTCCGGTTTCTGCAACATGCTGTGGAAACTTTTGAGGGATGCGCGCAATACCGATGTCGGGGTGACGCCGACGCATCTTGCCGTCATCTTCGATTATTCCGCCAAGACGTTCCGCAAGGATCTCTACGACGCCTACAAGGCGAACCGTTCGGCACCGCCCGAAGAGCTCATCCCGCAATTCGGGCTCATCCGCGAAGCAACCCGCGCCTTCAACCTGCCCTGTATCGAAACCGAAGGCTTCGAAGCCGACGACATCATCGCCACCTATGCCCGCCAGGCCGAGGCGACGGGGGCCGATGTCACCATTGTTTCCTCCGACAAGGATCTGATGCAGCTCGTCACAGCGAATGTCCACATGTATGACAGCATGAAGGACAAGCAGATCGGCATTCCCGATGTCGTCGAGAAATGGGGCGTGCCGCCGGAAAAGATGATCGACCTGCAGGCGATGACCGGCGACTCCGTCGACAATGTGCCCGGCATTCCCGGCATCGGCCCGAAAACCGCCGCTCAGCTGCTTGAGGAATACGGCGATCTCGACACGCTGCTCGAACGCGCCACCGAGATCAAGCAGGTCAAGCGCCGCGAGACGATCCTTGCCAATATCGAGATGGCCAAGCTCTCGCGCGAACTCGTGCGGCTGCGCACCGACGTGCCGCTCGATCTCGATCTCGACGCGCTGGTGCTGGAGCCGCAGAACGGTCCGAAGCTGATCGGCTTTCTCAAGACGATGGAATTCACGACGCTGACGCGACGGGTCGCCGAAGTCTGCGATTGTGATGCAAGCGCCATCGAACCGGCGGTCGTCCGCATCGAATGGGGTGATGCCGCCCATGGTCCCGATCTCGATGCGGCCGAGCCGGCACCGGTCGCCGGCGGCGTCCCTGACGTCTCGGGGCCATCCGTGCCCGTGCCGCCGCGTGCGAAGGCTGGCGTCGAAGGCGCCTTTTCACCCGCCGATCTTGCCAAGGCGCGGGCCGAGGCCTTCGCAACGCTGCCCTTCGATCATTCCACCTATGTGACGATCCGCGATCTGGCGACGCTCGACCGATGGATCGCCGATGCGCGCGACACCGGCCTCGTGGCCTTCGATACCGAGACGACGTCGCTCGATGCCATGCAGGCCGAGCTTGTCGGCTTCTCGATGGCGATCGCCGACAATGTCGCCGACCCCACCGGCACGAAGATCCGCGCCGCCTATGTGCCGCTTGCCCACAAGAACGGCGTCGGCGATCTGCTCGGCGGCGGCCTTGCCGAAAATCAGGTCCCGATGCGCGATGCCCTGCCGCGGCTGAAGGCGCTGCTGGAGGACGCTGCGGTTCTCAAGGTCGCCCAGAACCTGAAATACGACTATCTGCTGATGAAGCGTTATGGCATCGAGACGAAGAGTTTCGACGACACGATGCTGATCTCCTACGTGCTCGACGCCGGCACCGGCGCCCATGGCATGGACCCGCTCTCGGAAAAATTCCTCGGCCATACGCCGATCCCCTACAAGGACGTGGCCGGCAGCGGCAGGGCGAACGTGACCTTCGATCTGGTCGATATCGACCGCGCCACCCATTATGCCGCCGAAGACGCCGACGTGACGCTGCGCCTCTGGCTGGTGCTGAAGCCGCGGCTGGCGGCAGCCGGACTGACCAGCGTTTATGAACGGTTGGAGCGGCCGCTATTGCCGGTGCTGGCGCGCATGGAGGCGCGCGGCATCACCGTCGACCGGCAGATCCTGTCGCGCCTGTCCGGTGAACTGGCCCAGGGTGCGGCGCGGCTGGAGGACGAGATCTACACGCTGGCCGGCGAGCGTTTCAATATCGGCTCGCCGAAGCAGCTCGGCGACATCCTGTTCGGGAAGATGGGTCTTGCCGGCGGCAGCAAGACGAAGACCGGTCAATGGTCGACCTCCGCCTCGGTGCTCGAGGATCTCGCCGCCGCCGGTTTCGAGCTGCCGCGCAAGATCGTCGACTGGCGCCAGCTCACCAAGCTGAAATCGACCTACACCGATGCGCTTCCCGGCTATGTGCATCCGGAGACCAAGCGGGTCCACACCTCCTACTCGCTGGCCTCGACGACGACAGGTCGGCTGTCTTCCTCCGAGCCGAACCTGCAGAACATTCCGGTGCGCACCGCCGAAGGCCGCAAGATCCGCACCGCCTTCATCTCGACACCGGGCCACAAGCTGATTTCCGCCGATTACAGCCAGATCGAACTGCGCGTGCTTGCCCATGTGGCCGAGATCCCGCAGCTGACCAAGGCCTTCGAGGATGGCGTCGATATTCACGCGATGACGGCGTCGGAAATGTTCGGCGTGCCGGTCGAAGGCATGCCGGGCGAGGTGCGCCGCCGCGCCAAGGCGATCAATTTCGGCATCATCTACGGCATCTCGGCCTTCGGGCTCGCCAATCAGCTTTCGATCGAGCGGTCGGAAGCCGGCGACTATATCAAGAAATATTTCGAGCGTTTCCCCGGCATCCGTGACTATATGGAAAGCCGCAAGGCCATGGCGCGCGACAAGGGTTATGTCGAGACGATCTTCGGCCGGCGAATCAACTATCCCGAAATCCGCTCGTCCAATCCGTCGGTGCGCGCCTTCAACGAGCGGGCCGCGATCAACGCGCCGATCCAGGGCTCGGCCGCCGACGTCATCCGCCGGGCGATGATCAAGATGGAGCCGGCGCTTGTTGAAGCCGGTCTTGCCGAGCGTGTCCGCATGCTCTTGCAGGTGCACGACGAACTCATCTTCGAAGTCGAGGATGAGGATGTCGAAAAGGCGATGCCGATCATCGTCTCGGTCATGGAAAACGCCACCATGCCGGCGCTCGAAATGCGCGTGCCGCTGCGCGTCGATGCCCGCGCCGCTACCAATTGGGATGAGGCGCATTAAGCGCCTCCCCAAAACGGAAAAGATTTTTCCGTTTCCCGCAACTCATTGAAATAGCGACGGTTTGCCTCTGGGAGCTGTATCGGAACGATCCGGCTGGAAGGAACTTATTAACCTTCCTTTTCTATCCCGGTAGGGTCGTAATTTGTCAGGCATGAGTGAGTAGCGGACGCATGCGTTTTCCCAGAACCAATTTGACGGATGCCGCAGATTTTTCCAGCGGGCTTGAAACGGAGCTTGCGGAGGAAAATCCCGGTGAAAAGCCGGCGGCGCCGATCTGGCAGAGCAACTTCTCGCTCGCGCCGAATGTTCGCTTCACGCGCACCCCGGAAACGCTGATCAGCCGGCGCCGTCCGCCGAACGAGCCCGTTCGCGACGAACCGCAGCTCGAACAGCAGGCGATCCGGATAGAACCGGTCGCCGTCGATGTGCCGTTCGACATCTATCTGCCGGAGCCGAGCGAGCTTGCCGCAGCGCCGGCTGCGATGATCGAGATGCCGCAGCCGCCGGCTTCCGGCCGGGCGGAGGCGCCTGCCTTGCGCGCTGCTTCCGAACTGTCTTCGATTTCCGATTTCGCCTTCTGGGAAGTCATGGCCTTCGAAGAGGGCGAGCCGGTCCGCACACCCTCGATCGTTGTCCCGAAGATCGAGACCACGCCCGAATCAATCACTGCCCTGTTCCGCGTCATGGAATGGCGTCCGGGCGCGCCGAAACCGGCTCCCGCCGCATCGCGCCCGATCCAGCCGCCGGCCGCAACCCCCGCATCGGCAGCTCCGCGGCCGCCGGCCGCGATCTCCCTCGAAAAGCCGGTTCGTGCTGCGGAGCCGATTGTGCTGGCGCGGAGAGGCGTGCCCCAGGCACCCCAGACCGCGCCAATGCCGCAGGCTACTCCGATGCCTCAGGCGACACCGTTGCCCCAGGCTACAGCGTTGCCCCAGGCGGCGCCGGCGCCTCGGTCGACGCCTCCGGTCGCCGCCGTCCTGCCGTCGCCGCGCCTGATGGCAAGACCGGAAAAGGTCGACGCGTCAGGCTATGAATTCCCGCCGCGCGCCCTGTTGCAGGAGCCGCCGGAACGGCTTGGCGAGATCATGTCGCAGGAGACGCTGGAGCAGAATGCCGGTCTTCTGGAAAGCGTGCTCGAGGATTTCGGCGTCAAGGGCGAGATCATTCATGTCCGCCCCGGCCCCGTCGTCACCCTCTATGAATTCGAGCCGGCGCCCGGCGTGAAGTCATCGCGCGTCATCGGCCTTGCAGACGATATCGCCCGCTCGATGTCGGCGCTTTCGGCCCGCGTCGCCGTCGTTCCCGGCCGCAACGTCATCGGCATCGAACTGCCGAATGTCACCCGTGAAACCGTCTATTTTCGCGAGATGATCGAGAGCCAGGATTTCGACAAGAGCGGCTATAAGCTGGCGCTCGGCCTCGGCAAGACCATTGGCGGCGAGCCTGTCATCGCCGAGCTTGCGAAGATGCCGCATCTGCTCGTCGCCGGCACCACCGGCTCGGGCAAGTCGGTCGCCATCAACACGATGATCCTGTCGCTGCTCTACCGCATGACGCCGGAACAGTGCCGGCTGATCATGGTCGACCCGAAGATGCTCGAACTCTCGGTCTATGACGGCATCCCGCATCTGCTGACGCCCGTCGTCACCGACCCGAAGAAGGCGGTCATGGCGCTGAAATGGGCGGTGCGCGAGATGGAGGAGCGTTATCGCAAGATGTCGCGCCTCGGCGTGCGCAACATCGACGGCTATAATGGCCGCGTCTCCCAGGCGCGCGAAAAGGGCGAGACCATCCATATCATGGTCCAGACTGGCTTCGACAGGGGAACCGGTGCGCCGGTCGAGGAGCAGCAGGAGCTGGATCTCGCGCCGATGCCCTATATCGTCGTCATTGTCGACGAAATGGCCGACCTGATGATGGTCGCCGGCAAGGAGATCGAAGGCGCGATCCAGCGTCTGGCGCAGATGGCGCGTGCGGCCGGCATTCATCTGATCATGGCGACGCAGCGCCCGTCGGTCGATGTCATCACCGGCACGATCAAGGCGAACTTCCCGACCCGCATTTCCTTCCAGGTCACCTCGAAGATCGACAGCCGCACCATCCTCGGCGAACAGGGCGCCGAGCAGCTGCTCGGTCAGGGCGATATGCTGCATATGCAGGGCGGTGGGCGGATTTCCCGCGTCCACGGTCCCTTCGTCTCGGATGCCGAGGTCGAAAAGGTCGTTGCCCATCTGAAGACCCAGGGCCGCCCCGAATATCTCGACACCGTCACGGCCGACGAAGAGGAAGAGCCCGAAGAGGAAGAGGCCGGCGCCGTCTTCGACAAGAGCGCCATGGCCTCCGAGGATGGCAACGAGCTCTACGAGCAGGCAGTCAAGGTCGTCATGCGCGACAAGAAGTGCTCGACCTCCTACATCCAGCGCCGCCTCGGCATCGGCTATAACCGCGCCGCCTCATTGGTCGAACGCATGGAAAAGGAAGGCCTCGTCGGCCCGGCCAATCACGTCGGCAAGCGCGAGATCGTATCGGGACGAGGCGACAGCGACTGATCGGGGACGGCCGGAGCGCCGCAGCCGCTTCGGTCTCACGTTCTCAACGTGGCTAATCGTATCGTCTCGTTGACAAAGGCCGATTTCCCGCCGGTATAAAAATCCCAGTCGCCGTCCGCCTCCGCGGCCAGCCGGCGTTTGAGATCGGCATAAGCTTCGGCCCTGTCGGTATGATCCCTGAGATAGTCGCGAAACAGGATGCGCTGCCGATGCGCGAGGTTGGCGGGGTCGCAAAGATAGAGCTTGAAGCCATAGGCTTGGTGATCTCGAGTGAAGGCCCAGCGTTTCTCTCCCAAGTCGCCGTGGAAGACAAAATCGGCAGCGCGCAGGATGTCGATAGCCGCCGGCAGAACGTCGTCTGAGATGGTGACGACATCGAGGTCGATCTTCGGCTTGGCCGCTAGGCCAGGCACCGACGTGCTACCGATATGGTCGATGGACAGCACGACATCGCCGAGCAGGACGGAGATCTCGGCGCTGATTTCGGCAAAGCGCTGCGGCCAGGATGGGTCGTAATCGACGACTTTGATGGCGCGCATCCTGCCTCTCTGTTGCGGTCAATGCACCTCGGTGAGCAGCCCGTCGAGGATCGCGACCATCTTCTGCTTGGCCTCTTCGAGCGAGCCGCTATTGTCGAGTTCCGTCACGTCGTAGTCGCCGCGCACCGTCAGCGGCCCGCGGGCGAGTCTCGCCATGATATCCTCATGCGTCTCGCGCCCGCGCGCCTCCAGCCGGCTGGCAAGCACTTCGGGGCGGGCGGTGACGTTGATCACCTTGAGCCGCGGGAAAGCGGCCTGGAAACGGTGAAGCGCCGAACGCGAACCATTGGCGACGACGACATGGCCGCGGGACAGTGCCACCGAGACCTCGGCCGGAATACCGTATTTCAGGCCGTGCGCCTCCCACCAGACGGCGAAGGAGCCCGACTGTTCCATCGCCGTAAAGCCTTGGAGGGAGACGGAAAGATGGTCTTCGCCGCCGGCGTCGCGGTGGCGGGTGATGACGCGGCGAGTGAAGTGAATGTCGGCGCGGCCGGCGAAATGCCGGGCGGCAAGGTTCATCAGCGTGTCCTTGCCGGCGCCGCTCGGCCCGACGACGACGACCATGATGCCGCGCTCGGCTCCGGCTCCGGGGTGGGGTTCGTGCGGCGTCATGCGACACGGCGTCCCTGGCGCCAGACGGAGCGTGTCACCGGCACGCCATGCGAGCGGTGGACGCGGACGAGATCGGCGCGCAGCCCGGTTGCGATCCGGCCGCGATCGTCGAGGCTGACGGTGCGGGCGGGCGTCGACGTCACCATCGCGATCGCCTTCGGCAGCGTGATGCTCTCGACCTCGTCGGCGAGGATGAAGGGCGCATGCAGCAGGCTGAGCGGCACGTAATCGGAGGACAGCACGTCAAGCACGCCCATCTCGGCGAGGTCGCGGGCGGCGATATTGCCGGAATGGGATTTGCCGCGCACGATGTTCGGCGCCCCCATCAGCACGCTCATGCCGTGCTCATGCGAGGCTCGGGCCGCATCGAAGCTGGTCGGGAATTCGGCAAGCCGCACGCCGTTGTCGATCGCCTCGTCGACATGGGCGAGTGTGGCGTCGTCATGGCTTGCGACCGTGATGCCGCGCTCGGCGCAGACCTTAGCGATGGCGTTGCGGTGCGGCGTCGAATTGCGCGCCGATTCCGCCTGGCGCTTGGCGACGAAACGAGCGAAGACCTCGTCGCTCAGGCCCCGCTTCTTCTGGTAGTAGAAAATGTACTGATCCATCGTCTGGAACTGCCGCTGGCCGGGCGCATGATCCATCAGCGAGACGAGCCGCACATGCGGATCGTTTTCGAAATCGGCGAAATGTTCGAGCACATTGTCGGCCGAAACCTCGCAGCGCAGATGGAGCAAGTGTTCGGCGCGCAGCCGCCCTTCCTTCTCCGCCGCCTGGATGGCATCGGCCATCTCGCGCATCTCGCCATGTTCGAAACCGCCGTCCTCATCCGCGCCCATGCGCAGGCAGTCGAAGACCGTGGTGATGCCCGATGTGACGATCTGGGCGTCATGCGCCTGGACCGCCGCCGTCTTGTTCCAACGGATACCGGGACGCGGCTGGTAATGGCCTTCTAGATGGTCGGTGTGCAGCTCGACGAGGCCGGGAATGATGAAGTCGCCTTCGAAATCTTCGCCGGCTACCGAATTGCCTTCGGAGATGTCGGCGATCTTGCCATCACGAATGAGCATCGAGCCGAGGAGGATATCGTCCTCGAGAACGATGCGGGCGTTGGAAAACACGGTCTCTTTGCTCATAAGCCTTTGATCTTTCAGCGTTTGGTGCCGGTAAGCGGCAGCCAGGAATGGACTTTGAACGGGGCGCCGCGCGTCTCTTCGGTGAAGACGGCAAGGCCGGAAATCGAGAGCGGCCGGCCGGTGAAACCGGCAAAACGCTCGGCCAGGATCGCTTTCATCACTGCGGCGCGCGTCTCCGGTACCTGGCCGCTCAGCGTCATGTGAAAGCCGAAATCCTCCATGACGTAAGGATAACCCCAGCGATGCAGATTGGCGCGCTGGCTGTCGCTGAGCTTCTCCGGATTGCGTCTGTTGGTGTCGGCCTCGGAGAGTGCGGCGCGAAACGGCTCGAAGGATTTTACCACCTTCGCGGCGAAATCCTGAAGCGGTTGATGAAGAGAACCGGGAACAAGGGCAAAAAAACGGCCGAGTTGGCCAAGCACAAGCTCGGGAATCTCGAAGGCCGGCGTACTGGCGGCAAATTCCTCCACAACTGCCATGAGATCCTTCTCGGTGACGGAGGCGGCAAGTGAAAACGGCGCCTTGATCGTGGCGTGAAAACCGTAGCGTCGCGGGTCGGCGGTCAGCTCGAACTGCTCTGCCGCACTGAGCGTCTCATGCTCCGGCGCAGGATAGGCCTCGCCGGTGAATGCATCGCGGCCGAGCCAGCGCGAGGCGGCGCCGGTCAGGGGATCATCCTTCGGCGGCGAGAAATAGAGAGCGTAGCGCAAGGCATTTATCCTGGGGATCGTCGAGACGGGGGAGCGCAATGTGCAGTGATTTGGCGGCCAACCGCAAGCAGGCTCCCGGCTAAAAGATTTCGGTGACAGAATGATGATGGCGGCAGCTTGTCAGTGGTTCTTTTTCCCCATCACGCGCGAGCGCAGCGCATTCGAGAGGTTGTCGAAGGCGAAGACGACCAGGAGTATCAGAAGCACCATGTAGGCGACTTTGTCCCAGTCCGAGTTGGTCTTCATGGATTCCAGCAATTTCAGGCCAATGCCGCCCGCCCCGACGGCGCCGATCACGGTTGCCGAACGGGTATTCGACTCCCAGAAATAAAGTGATTGCGAGATGAAGACCGGCAGGACTTGTGGAACGACGCCGAAACGCTGAACGGCAACTGGCGCCGCACCCACCGACTTGACGCCCTCACGCTGCTTGTCGTCGATGTTCTCGAGGGCTTCGGCGTAGACTTTTCCGAGCGCGCCCGTATCGGTGAAGAAAATCGCCGCGATCCCGGGAAGCGGCCCTGGGCCGAAGGCACGGGTGAAGAACAACGCCCAGATCAGCATGTCGATCGACCGCAGGAAATCGAAGAGCCGCTTCGTGGCCCAGTTCACGGCGCGGTTGTGCATGATGTTGCGTGCGGCGATGAAGGCGAGCGGAAAAGCAACCAGGGTGCCGAATAATGTGCCGACGAAGGCCATGACGAGTGTCTGCATCAGTTTCGACAGGATGTCGCCGTGCTGCCAGCTCGCATTGTTGAGGAAGTTGTCTAACGCCAGCGACACGTTGGATTGATTTGCATCCAGCCGTGCGCCCGAGAACATCAGGCCGACGACCTCGGGCAGGCTGCGGCCCCAGAAGGGTGATTGCGTATCGAAGAAGAAGTTCGCCCAGCCGAGAAAGCGGCGCTGTACGTAGACCTGGCTGGTGCGGATTTCTGCCTGTCCGGAAAAACCGTAATAGACATTCACCTTGTTGTCGTCCTGCTGCATCTGGACCGGCGCATCGGCAGGCAAAGAGGCACGGTCGCGGGTGATGGTGACGGGATAGAGCTTGCCGTCGATATAGACGTCCACGCGGCTTGGGCTCACTTCCAGGCGGTCACCGTCGCTACCGAAGGTGACAGTGTATCTGTGCCCATCGGCACTGGGCTTCAGCCAGTCGATCTCAGCGCCTTCGGGATACTGGCGACGGCTTGTCCATTGTGGGACGACCTGATCGTTCTGGAAACGCAGGCGCGGCTGGGCACGCCAGGAATACCAGTCCTGAACATAGATCGCTGCGCGATCCCAGTTGCCGTTTACGAAAGTCGGAATGACGTTGAAGAAGGCGAAGCAGAAGGCAAGGTAGACGAGGACTGCCGCAGAGATGAGGAGAAGGCCCCATCGCTGCATGAAGCTGCGATGGAAGACGTCCGGATAGGCGGCCAGCAGGCGGTTACGTTCGACAGCGTTCATGGTCAGAGCAGAGGACATCACGCCGCTCCCCGGCCAAATTCGAAAGACTGCCGGCCGATCAGCCGTTGACGCAGCCAGGCGGAAAATTGATCGACGCAAATGACCGTGATCAGCAGCAGGATGATGATTGCGTAAGTCTTGGCGGCATGGTCGCGGCCAATCGAAAGGCTGAATACTTCGCCGATGCCGCCGCCGCCGACGGCGCGCAGGCCTTCATCCGGCTTCATGTCGGCATTCTCGACAACTTCAAAGAACAGCTTTCCAAGCGCGCCGACGGTGTGGAACCACACTGCGATGATCGCCGAGATAGGGCCGATCGACAGGATCGCCGCGAGAAGACCGGCGGTGACGATCTCTGGAAAGGCGCGCATGATCTCCATGATGCGCCGCACGATCCAGCGCGTGACACCTGCACCGACGAGATTGGTGGACGCGAAAAAGCAGAGCAGGAACGCGCCGCTCGCACCCAATATGGTGGAGACGATGGCGATGTTGAGCGTAATCGCGAGCTCGTAGAAGAGATTCGGTATGTAGAAACTGTCGGTGATCCAGACGCGGTCGCTTGTATAGTCGTATTTTATCGAACCGTCGGAGTAGGGCGACGGCAGGTCGAACATGGCGCGGAAGATCTCGAGCGGGCTGTCCGGCACGAAGCTCTTCATGAAATCGAAGAAATAGGGCAGGCGCTCAAAGAACTTGCCCGAATTGGCGCTGTTGGCGAAATCGAGCGAAGTGCCGAGGATAATCAGGAAGATCACGATGGAGACGGCCGTATAAATCCGGCGGGTTCGGACTTGGCTCTGATAATTGTCGAGGATCGTACGGGAGCTTTCCTGCAGTCCGTTCAGATGATCCGCTCCGGCCGAGTGCGCCATATGTGGCTCCCTTAATTGGAACGCGGCGGCATCATGACGATGCCGCCGGAAGATTGCACAGACCGAGGATCAGCCGCCGATGACGGCTTTGCGAGCATCGATGATCGTCTGGTAGAAGCTCTGGTCGACCGGCGACCAGTCAACGTAGCCGCCGCCGGTGAACGATTCGAAGCAGCTCATGTCCTTCTTCGGCAGCTCTGCGAAGTAAGCGGTAACCTTCTTCTGGAGATCGGCCGGCAGCTTCTGGGAAACCATCAGCGGGCCATTCGGGATGAGCGGCGACTTCCAGACCTGGACGATATCGTCCATGTCGAGCAGACCCTTCGCGACCATCTGGTGCAGGTTGCCTGAGGTGTAGCCCTGTGCCCAATCGCCCTGAGCGGAACCGAAGGTGGTGCCGACATCGAACTTCTTGTCGAGAACACCGAGGACGAGGTTTTCGTGGCCGCCGCCAAAGCCGGTTTCAGAGAAATACTGCTTGACGGGAACACCGATGTCCTTCGGCAGGGCAACGTTCGGGACAAGGTAGCCCGAGGTGGAGTCCGGATCGGCAAAGCCGAGCTTCTTGCCCTTGGCGTCGGCGAGCGTCTTGATGCCTGAATCCTTGCGGGCCACCATGATCGAGTAGTAGCCGGTCGAACCGTCGGCCTGCTTGGTCGTGAGAACCGGGGTAACGGCGTTCGGATCCTTGAGGTAGATAGCCGCGTACGAGGAGGCGCCCATGACGGCGAGATCGATCGTGCCGCCGAGAAGGCCCTGGATGACGCCGTTATAGTTCGGCGACGGGAAGAGCTGCACTTCGGAAACGCCGGTGGCGGCGATCAGGCCCGGCTTGACGCACTCGGTGCGACGCACCTGGTCGGCTTCGTTTTCACCGCCATCGAGACCGATGCGGAGGACTTTGACGTCCTGAGCGGCGGCATTGCCGGCGAGGGCGGCTACGGCGATGGTTGCCATCAAAATCTTGCGGAATGCAGACATGGAAGTCTCCTGTTGTGATGTGGCTTGTCAGTTGGTTCTCCGGCCGTTGTCCCGTCGGCCAGACACGGGTCAATGCATGGCGGCTGTTTTGGCCATCATGCCGGATGATGGGGCCCCGGCGCGGCGCGCGGATTCGAGGCTGGTCGACGTCATGGTTTCGTCGATGCCGGCGCCGTCCTTGTCAGTCCCGTAGATCGCCTTCACCGCTTCGGCGGTCAGCTCGGACGGCTTGCCGTCGAAGACGACGCGGCCGCCGGCCATGCCGACGATGCGCTCACAATAGTTGCGGGCGGTATCGAGCGTGTGCAGGTTGGTGATGACGGTGATGCCCTCGCGCTCGTTGATGTCGCGCAGCGCATCCATGACGATCTTGGCGTTCAGCGGATCGAGCGAGGCGATCGGCTCGTCGGCAAGAACCATCTTCGGGTTCTGCATCAGCGCGCGGGCGATCGCCACGCGCTGCTGCTGGCCGCCGGAAAGCGTGCCGGCCGCCTGCAGCGCCGTCTGCTCGATGCCGAGGCGTTCGAGGGCCGCGATCGCGTGCACGCGTTCCTCGCGGGTGAAGATGTTGAGCAGGCTCAGGAACGTCGAGCGGTGATTGAGGCGGCCGAGCATGACATTGGTGAGAACATCGAGGCGCGGCACCAGGTTGAACTGCTGGAAGATCATCGCGCAGTCGCGCTGCCAGTTGCGCAGCGCCCGGCCGCGAAGCCCGGAGACCTCGACACCGGCGAATTGGATGGAGCCGGAGCTCGGCTCCTGAAGCCGGTTGATCATGCGCAGAAGCGTCGACTTGCCGGCGCCGGAACGGCCGATGACGCCGACCATCTGGCCCTGGGGAATGGCGAGGGTGACGGTATCGACGGCGAGCTTGTTTCCGAAACGGCGGGTGACATCCTTCAGCTCGAACATCATGCTCTTCCCCTTGCACTCCAGGCCTTGGTCAGCATCGCCTTAGTCCCGCTTGATGAACCTCAAATGTCATATTTGTGTAGTTCGTGTCACAAATCGCCGCGCCTATATCGGAGGTTTAACCGTCGTAGCGGGCCAGGAAATCTTACGCGCTCAGGTTGCGAAAATCCTGCAGCGCCAGGCGCAGCCGGTCGTGCTCCCAGTCCCACCAGGCGAGCCGGTCCATACGTTCGCCGACCGCTTTCGAAAAGCGCTCGCGGATGAGTTTGGCCGGCACGCCGCCGACGATCGAGTAAGCCGCGACGTCCTTGGACACGACGGCGCCGGCGCCGATCACCGCGCCGTTGCCGACGCTGACGCCCGGCAGGATCGTCGCCCCGTGGCCGATCCAGACGTCGTTGCCGATCGTCACGCGGCTTGCGCGCCGCCAGGCGAAGAAATCCTCCTCCGTGTCGGCGTCCGGCCAGTAGTCGGCGGCGCGATAGGTGAAATGATGCAGCGTCGCCCGCCAGGTCGGATGGTTGGTGGCGTTGATGCGCACGGCGGCGGCGATATTGACGAACTTGCCGATCGTCGCGCACCAGACGGAGCCGTCCTGCATGATGTAGGAATAGTCGCCGAAGGTCGCCTCGCTGATGCGGCAGCGCTCCGACACTTCCGTATAGCGCCCGAAGGTGGAATCGCTGACGGAGGCCGTCTCGTGGATAGAGGGTTCGATATCAAGCTTGCGGCTCATGCGGCGATCCTTCGCGGCGAGAACTGCTGGACGTCGAGAATGCGGTCGGCGACCGCTTCGCGCACTTCCTCGTCGTGGAAGATGCCGAGAAGGGCGACGCCCGCCTGCTTCTTTTCCGAGATCATGCTGACGACGACGGCGCGGTTGCGGGCATCGAGCGAGGCTGTGGGTTCATCGAGAAGCAGGATCGTATGCTCGGTGATGAAGCCGCGGGCGATATTGACGCGCTGCTGCTCGCCGCCGGAGAAGGTGGCGGGCGGAAGCTGCCACAGCGCCTCCGGCAGATTGAGCCGGGCAAGCAGGGCGCCCGCCTTTTCCCGTGCGGCGCCGGCTTCCTCGCCACGCGCCACCAGCGGTTCGGCAACCACGTCGATTGCCGCGACGCGCGGCACGGTGCGCAGGAACTGGCTGACATAGCCGAGCGTATTGCGCCGCACGTCGAGCACGGTGCGCGGATCGGCGGCGGCGAGATCGACGACGCGCCCGTCATGGCGGATGAGGATCTGGCCGGTGTCGACGGCGTAATTGCCGTAGATCATCTTCAGCAGCGAGCTCTTGCCGATGCCCGATGGGCCGCCGAGCACGACGCATTCGCCTGAAGCGACCGAGAAGGCGACATCGGAGACGACGGGCAGCCGGATGCCGTCGCGCAGGTGCATGGTGAAGCTCTTCGAGACTTCGGAAACGACGAGGGGCGTTGGCATGATGTCTTCTTCCCTGGTTTTGGACCTGCAGCGGCGCTCAGACCTGCAGGATCGAGGAAACGAGCAGTTGCGTGTAGGGTTCGCGCGGATCATCGAGCACCCGGTCGGTGAGCCCGTGTTCGATGACGTAGCCATCCTTCATCACCATCATGCGGTGCGACAGAAGCCGGGCGACGGCGAGGTCGTGGGTGACGATGATGGCCGAGAGGCCGAGATCGTTGACGAGGCCGCGCACGAGATCGAGCAGGCGCGCCTGCACCGAGACGTCGAGGCCGCCGGTCGGCTCGTCCATGAAGACGAGGCGTGGGCCGGTGACGAGGTTGCGGGCGATCTGCAATCGCTGGCGCATGCCGCCGGAAAAGGCGCGCGGCTGGTCGTCGATGCGGTCGGCATCGATCTCGACGCGTTCCAGCCAGTCTATGGCGGTGGAGCGGATATTGCCGTAATGCCGGTCGCCGATCGCCATGAGGCGTTCGCCGACATTGGCGCCGGCAGAAACCGTCATGCGCAGCCCGTCGGCCGGGTTCTGGTGCACGAAGCCCCAGTCGGTGCGCATCAGGAAGCGGCGCTCGGCCTCGTTCATATGGTAGAGGTCGCGGTAGCTGCCGTCGCGCATGTTGTATTCGACACTGCCGGTGGTCGGCATCAGCCGGGTGGAGATGCAGTTCAGCAGCGTCGTCTTGCCCGAGCCGGATTCGCCGACAATGGCGAGCACTTCGCCGGGCCAGAGCTCGAAGGACACATTGCGGCAGCCGATGCGGTTGCCATAGAACTTCGAGAGGTCGTTGACTTTGAGAAGCGGCGTATCGGTCATTCTGCAGCCTCCCGGGCCAGCATTTCGCCGGCATGTCCGTGTGCTCGGCAATCTTCGCAATGGTCGGTATCGGAGCAGACGAACATGCGCCCGCCTTTGTCGTCGAGGATCACCTCGTCCAGATAGACGTCCTCGGCGCCACAGAGAGCGCAGGGCTTGCCGAAACGCTGGATTTCGAAGGGATGGTCTTCGAAATCCAGGCTGACGACATCGGTATAGGGCGGCACGGCATAGATGCGCTTTTCGCGGCCGGCGCCGAAAAGCTGCAGCGCTTCCGACTTATGCATCTTGGGATTATCGAATTTCGGCGTCGGCGAGGGATCCATGACGTAGCGGCCATGAACCTTGACCGGATAGGCATAGGTCGTGGCGATGCGGCCGTTGCGGGCGATATCCTCGTAGAGCTTCACGTGCATGAGACCGTATTCTTCCAGCGCATGCATTTTGCGCGTCTCGGTCTCACGCGGTTCGAGGAAGCGCAGCGGTTCGGGGATCGGCACCTGGTAGACGAGCACCTGGCCGGCCTTGAGCTTTTCCTCAGGGATGCGGTGGCGCGTCTGGATGATCGTCGCCTCGCTTGTATGCGTCGTCACCGCGACATTGGCGACCTTCTGGAAGAAGGCACGGATGGAAACGGCGTTGGTCGTGTCGTCGGCGCCCTGGTCGATGACCTTCAGCACGTCGTCGGGTCCGATGATCGAGGCCGTCACCTGCACGCCGCCGGTGCCCCAGCCGTAGGGCATCGGCATTTCGCGCGAGGCGAAGGGCACCTGGTAGCCGGGAATGGCGATCGCCTTTAGGATGGCGCGGCGGATCATCCGCTTGGTCTGTTCGTCGAGATAGGCGAAGTTGTAGCTGGCCAGATCGCTCATTCGGCGGCCTCCTTCATGTCTTCGTCGCTGTTGCGGGCGGCTTCGAATTCGCGGCGCATGCGGCGGACGAGATCGAGTTCGGCCTGGAAGTCCACATAATGCGGAAGCTTCAGATGCTCGACGAAGCCGGTTGCCTGGACGTTGTCGGAATGCGAGATGACGAATTCCTCGTCCTGGGCCGGCGCGGTGATATCCTCGCCGAGCTCTTCGGCGCGCAATGCACGATCCACCAGCGACATCGCCATCGCCTTGCGCTCGCTCTGGCCGAACACCAGGCCGTAGCCGCGGGTGAATTGCGGCGGCGCCTTGGCAGAGCCCTTGAACTGGTTGACCATCTGGCATTCGGTGATCTGGATCGTACCGAGCGAGACGGCGAAACCGAGTTCCGGCACGTCGAATTCGACTTCGACCTCGCCGATGCGGATCTCACCGGTGAAGGGATGGTTGCGGCCGTAGCCGCGCTGGGTGGAATAACCGAGCGCCAGCAGAAAGCCTTCGTCGCCGCGGGCGAGCGCCTGCAGGCGCAGGTCGCGGCTCATCGGGAATTCCATCGGCTCGCGCGTCAGGTCGCCGACCTCGTGATCCTCCGGCATGTCGCCGTCTGCTTCGATCAGGCCTTCCTCGCCGAGGATTTCGGAGACGCGCATGACGCGGCCGGTCTCGGCGGTGCGCTGTGCCGGCGTTTCGACTGCCTCGTCGGCAAGCAGCGACGGGTCGAGCAGCCGGTGCGTATAGTCGAAGGTCGGCCCGAGAAGCTGGCCGCCCGGCAGATCCTTGTAGGTCGCCGAGATGCGCCGTTCGATCGTCATATCAGCCGTGTCGAGCGGCTTGGAATAACCGAAGCGCGGCAGCGTCGTGCGATAGGCGCGCAGCAGGAAGATCGCCTCGATCATGTCGCCGCGCGACTGGCGGATGGCGAGTGCGGCGAGCGTACGGTCGAAAAGCGAGGCCTCGGCCATGACCCGGTCGACGGCGAGCGCCAGCTGCGCGACGATCTGGTCGATGCCGATCGCCGGCAGCGACCGGTCGCCGCGCCGGCGGTCGGCAAGCAGGCGGTGGGCATTGGCGATGGCGGCCTCGCCACCCTTGACGGCAACATACATGAGCTCAGATCTCCGTTGCGGTGATCTTGGTGGTGCGCGGCAGGCAGAGGAAGCGCTTGCCCGAGGTCAGCACGATGTCGATGCCGCGCGGAAAGAGCGCGCGGTTCTCGGTCCAGAGCCGCAGGAAGGTCTCCGGCAGGCCAACCGGCGCAATGTCCGCGACACTCTGGATGCCGGGGCCGATCAGCGCCAGCCTGCGCCCACCCTCGAGGTCGGAAAGTTCGATGATGAGCGTCGTCGAGCGGTCGGGATATTCCTGCGTGCCAGAGGCGAAGAGGCCGAAGGGGCAAAGCGCAGTTCCGGCTTCCGTGAAGGCGAAGCGTGCCTCGGCCTTCTCCTTGGTCAGCGGCGCGCCGGCGTGGAAGCCGAGCCATTCCGGCACGGTGGATTTCGTCAGCCCCTGCGAAAGCCAGACCGGCGTGTCGTGGTCGCAAAGCGTCAGCGCGATCGCGCCGGCGGCGATGCCGAGCGGCGCAGGCGGCGCGACATCGGGCTGAACGGTCTGGATCGTCCCGGGACGGGCCATGCCGTCCATCAGCATCTTGAAGACGCTCTGGGCATGGAAGACCGGCTCGGCAAAGCCGCCGGTCAAGGCTTCCGTCTTGAAACCCATCAGTTGTCTCCCCGCACCATGGTGAAGAAATCGACGCGGGTCGCCGCCGTCTCGTCGGCCTTGCGGCGTTCGGCATCGGCGATCCGCTCAGTGATCGGTAAAAGCAGCGCCCGTTCGACGAAATCCTTCGTCGCCTCCTCCTGCCAGAGCGCATCGAAGATCGCCGCAAGCCGCGCCTTCTCACGGTCGGTGCCGAGCGCCTGCGCATGGCCGACCGAGCCGGAGTCGAGCCGGACCGTCGCGCGCGTCACCGTCACTTCGCCAAGATTGAAGGGAGCGCCGCCGCCGCCGATGCGTCCGCGCACCATCACCAGCCCGGTCTCCGGTCCACGCACCGGATGCGCCGCAGGCTTTTGCGGCAACGCATCCCAGGCCGCCGAGAGTTCGCTGCGCTCTGCGCGCGCCAGCAGATCGGCGACGCGTTTGCGCTCCGATGCCGTCTGTGACGCAGCGTTGTTGCTGTCCGCTGATATCATCGCCGCTTCCTCTAAAATGTCTATTGATATAGACAATCATACAAGCTATATCTAGTCCTAAATCGATGCCGTGACAAGCGTGTGACATCCTGCAGCGCGGCCACGTCTTTTCAGGCGCGTGTAGAGTGTTAAAAAGGCGCGAAATGGCAGGGCAGGGGATGGAATGGCGGGACTGAAGCAGGTGCAAAGGCAGACCGGCGTGGCGCTCTGGCGCCAGATCGCCGACCGGATTCGCGAGGCGATCGGCAATGGAGCCTATGATGAAACCGGAATGGTGCCGCCAGAAACCGTTCTGGCGCTGCAATTCGGCGTCAACCGGCATACGGTGCGCAGCGCCTTGGCAGCCTTGGCACAGGAGGGCATCGTCCGGGCGGTGCAAGGTCGCGGCACGCTGATCGAACGCAAGGAGCGGCTGAATTTCCCGATCACCAGGCGCACCCGTTTTACCGCCGGCATCGGCGATCAGGCGCGCGAGATGCGCGGCCTGCTGCTCGATGAGGTGAAGGAGGAGGCGAGCCCCGAGAGCGCCCGCTGGCTGGGGCTGAAGCCGGGAGCAACGGTGATCCGGCTGGAAACGCTGCGCGAGGCCGACAAGCGGCCGGTGTCAAAAGCGACGAGCTGGTTTCCCGCCGAGCGTTTCGCCGGGATCGGCGAGGCCTACCGCAAACATCAATCGATCACCAAGGCTTTCGCCGAACTTGGGTTGGCGGATTATGTCCGGGCGACGACCGAGGTGACGGCGGCCCATGCCGATACGGCCGATCTGGCCGATCTCGAACTCACCCCCGGGGCGATCCTTCTGATCGCCAAGGCGATGAATACCGATCTCGACGGCGTGCCGGTGCAATATTCGATCAGCCGGTTCGCGGCCGACCGGGTGCAGTTCACCATCGAGAACTGAGGACGGCCTTCCCTGTCGGTGCAGGGAAGGCCGTTGGCTTCAATGTGCGCCGGACATGTCGCCGAGCACTTCCTTGGAAGCGACGGTGGAATCGGCGTTCAGCTTGTAGACCATGGGAACGCCGGTCGCGAGGTTGAGGGCAAGTACGCCTTCCTTGGTCAGCTTGTCGAGCACCATGACGAGCGAGCGCAGCGAATTGCCGTGTGCGGCAACCAGCACCTTCTCGCCCCTGAGCACGCGCGGCAGGATCTCCGTGAGATAATAAGGCCAGACGCGGGCGCCGGTGTCGCGCAGGCTCTCGCCGCCCGGAGGCGGTACGTCGTAGGAGCGGCGCCAGACATGGACCTGTTCCTCGCCCCATTTGGCGCGGGCATCGTCCTTGTTGAGCCCGGAGAGGTCGCCGTAGTCGCGCTCGTTCAGCGCCTGATCGCGGATCGTCTGCAGGTCGGGCTGGCCGACCTTGTCGAGAATGAGCTTCAGCGTGTGTTGGGCGCGCACCAGCGCCGAGGTGTAAGCGACGTCGAATTTGATCCCGTATTCGGCAAGTGCTGCGCCGCCGGCATTGGCTTCCTGGATGCCGAGTTCAGTCAGATCGGGATCCTTCCAGCCGGTGAAGAGATTCTTCAGGTTCCAGTCGCTCTGGCCGTGGCGAACGAGGACGAGGGTTCCGCTCATGAATATATCTCCGAAATGTCGTTATTGGGAAGAAAGCCCGAGCACGTCGAGCATGGAATAGAGACCCGGCTTCTTGTCGCGCGCCCAGAGAGCCGCCTTGATGGCGCCGCGCGCGAAGATCGAGCGGTCGGCCGCACTGTGCGACAGGGTGACGATTTCGCCTTCTCCGGCGAAAAGCACGGAATGCTCGCCGATGACGGAGCCGCCGCGCAGCGTCGCAAAGCCGATCGTGCCGGCTTGCCGAGCGCCGGTATGGCCGTCGCGCACCCGGACCGATTTCGAGGCCAGATCGATGCCGCGCCCCTTGGCCGCTGCCTCGCCGAGAAGAAGCGCGGTGCCGGAAGGCGCATCGACCTTGTGCTTGTGATGCATTTCCAGGATTTCGATATCCCAGTCATCAGGATCGAGCGCCCGGGCGGCCTGCTCGGCGAGCACGCTGAGCAGATTGACCCCGAGGCTCATATTGCCCGACTTGACGACGCGGGCATGGCGGGCGGCCGCGGCGATCCTGGCATTGTCGTCTTCCGAGCAGCCGGTGGTGCCGACGACATGGACGATGCGGGCCTGGGCAGCGAGGCCCGAAAATTCCACCGTCGCCGCCGGCGAGGTGAAGTCGAGCACGCCTTCGGCATGCAGGAAGGCATTGAGCGGATCGTCGCCGATGATGACGCCGGTCGGGCCGAGCCCGGCAATCTCGCCGGCATCCTTGCCGACGTACGGCGAACCGGGGCGCTCGACGGCGGCATGCAAAGTCACGCCCTCGATGGAATGGATGAGCCGGATCAGCGTCTGTCCCATGCGCCCTGCCGCGCCGACCACCACCAGTTTCATCGCAGCATCGCTCATTTCAGTCTCACCAGGTCAGTTTAGATCGGAGGCCGAAGGCCTCTGCAAATTGTTGAGGCGAGCGTAAAGACCGTCGCTGACCTTCGCAAGCGTCTCGTGATTGCCTTCTTCCACGACCCGGCCCTGCTGCATGACGACGATCTTGTCGGCGCGCACCACGGTTGAAAGCCGGTGGGCGATGACGACGACGGTGCGTCCGGTCATCGCCTCGTCGAGCGCCTTCTGCACAGCGGCTTCGGATTCGGTGTCCAGCGCCGACGTCGCTTCGTCGAGAAGCAGGATCGGAGCATTGCGCACCAGGGCCCGCGCAATCGACAGCCGCTGGCGCTGGCCGCCCGACAGCGTCACGCCGTTTTCGCCGACCGGCGTATCGTAACCCTGCGGCTGGGCGCAGATGAAATCATGCGCATAGGCAAGCCGGGCTGCCTCCTCGACCTCGGCATCGGTCGCTTCCGGCCGGCCGTAGCGGATATTGTCGCGGATCGTGCCCTCGAACAGGTAAGGCTGCTGCGAGACATAGGCGAGCTGCTGGCGCAGCGACTTCTTGGTGATGTGGGCGATGTCCTGCCCGTCGATCAGGATCTCGCCCTCGCGTGGGTCGTAAAAGCGCGGAATGAGGTTGATGACCGTGGATTTGCCGGCCCCCGAGGGCCCGACCAGGGCCGTCGTCGCGCCGCCCTCGGCGATGAAGCTGACGCCGCTCAACACGCTCTCATTGCCGTAGCCGAAGGAAACGTTGCGGAATTCGATCTTGGCTTGCGTCACCGTCAGCGGCTGAGCATCCGGCAGGTCGCGCTGGCGCGGCTCCATGTCGAGCAGTTCGTAGATCATCCGCGCATTGACGACGGCGCGCTCCATCTGCACCTGCAGGCGCGCAAGCCGACGGGCCGGGTCATAGGCCAGCAGCAAGGCGGTGACGAAAGAGAAGAAGGCGCCCGGCGGCACGTTGTAATAGATCGAGCGGTAGGCGGCATAGGCCAGCACGCTGGCGACGGCAAAGCCCGCGAAGCTCTCGGTCAGCGGCGAGGTGCGTTCTGAAAGCCGGGCAATCCGGTTTGCTCGGTTTTCGGCGCCTTTGATCAGTTTATTGACCTTGCGTTCCAGCTCCTCTTCCATCGTGAAGGCTTTCACGATGGCGATGCCCTGGATCGTCTCCTGCATGGCGCCCAGCACGTGGCTGTTCAGATGCACGGCCTCGCGGGTTGCCGAGCGCAGCCGTTTGGAAACATAACGCAGCGCATAGAGCAGCGGCGGCGCCATGATGAACACGGCAAGGCTGAGCAGCGGGTCCTGGAGGACCATCACGCCGATCAGCGAAACGAAGGTCAGGAGGTCGCGGACCGTCGAGGTGATCGTCAGGTTGAGCACGTCGCGGATGCCGCTGACGTTCTGGCTCACCTGCGCGGCGATATGGGCCGAGCGCGCCTCGCTGAAGAAGCCGACGGAAAGCGTCATCAGATGCGCGTAAAGGCGGCGCTGATATCGGGCGACGATATCGTTGCCGACCTTGGAGAGCGCCACCGCCTGACCGTAGCTCGCAAAACCGCGCAGCACGAAGGCGACGAAGATCGAAAGACAGATGATCCAGACGACGTCGGCGCGGCGATTGGCGAAGGCCTCATCGATGATCGCCCGCATGATCCAGGCAGTGAACGCCGTCGAAAGCGCCACGATGATGAGGCAGGCAATCGCGAAGACATAACCCCAGAGATGGTCGCGGCCGTTTTCAGCGATGATGCGCTTCAGGATGCCGGTGACGGTATCGCTGCTGACGCTCTGCTTTCTGCTTTCCGCCGCTTCCAATAATGAGCTTTCCTGTCTCGACCCAACGCGGCGCAGGGGCGACGCGTGCTTTTGGCGGCTCTATAAAGAGTTGGGATCGGTTTGGCTAGAGTGCGGCGCGTCCGGGTGGGACGCGCACTGGATCAGCGCCGCCAGCGGCGGCCTTCCGTCGAGACGCCGAAATTGGCCGGCATGCGCGCATAGGAGGAAAGCCCGGCAAGGGCTGCCAGCGGGTGCGTCACGACATAGGTCGGGATGGTGCGAAGCAGGGCGGTATGCGGAGCCTTGTCCTCGAAGGCCGCGCGGAATTCCGGCTTCTTCAGGGCCGGGAGAATCTTCTGCGAGATGCCGCCGGAGAGGTAGACGCCGCCGCGTGCCATGAACACCATCGCCATGTCGCCGGCCACGCGGCCGAGATAGGTGGCGAATAGCGAGACGGTCTCGACGGCGGCCTTGTCGCTGCCGGCAAGCGCGTGCGAGGTGATGTCGGCCGGATCCTTCATCGTCGGCTGGATGCCGTCGACGATGCAGATGGCGTTATAGAGATTGACGAGGCCGCGCCCGCAGAGGATCTGCTCGGCCGAGACGCGGCCTTCGATCGTCTCGATATGCGGAAAGATCTCATAGTCGCGCTTGCTGCGCGGCCCGAGATCGATATGGCCGCCTTCGCCCGGGACCGGGATCCAGCTGTGTTGGGCATGCACGAGCCCGCCGACGCCGAGGCCGGTGCCGGGTCCGAGCACGACGCGCGACGCGATCATGTCGCCGGTGGCATTGCCGATGCGCTCGCGGTTTTCATCCGACAGGGCGGCGATCGCCAGTGCCTGTGCCTCGAAATCATTGACGACGAGCACGTCCTCGATGCCGAGGCCCTCTATCATCGTTCTCGGCCGCACCACCCAGTCGCAATTGGTGAGCGGGATCTCGTCGTCGTTGATCGGGCCGGCGACGGCGAGGATCGCCGAGCGCGGCTGCACCGCGGTCTTGTCGAGCACGCCCTTTTGGATCGCTTCGTCGATCGTCGCGAAATCCGCCGTGCGCACGTTCGGAAACTGTTTCGGCTCGGCATAGGCATCGGACAGGATGGAGAAGCGGGCATTGGTGCCGCCGATATCGCCGATCAGGATCGGGAAGGGCAGCGGAGCGGTGCTGTGGTTCGGTTTTGGCATGGCCGGTTCCGTGCTGATCAGGCTTCGAGGGTGGGAAGGAGCTTTATAGCGGTCGCATGGTTGAGAGCCATCGGAATGTCGTAGACGATCGCCAGCCGCATCAGCGCCTTCACGTCGACATCATGCGGCATCGGCGTCAGCGGGTCGACGAAGAAGATCAAGGCATCCACCTCACCGGTCGAAATCAGCGCGCCGATCTGCTGGTCGCCCCCAAGCGGCCCGCTTTTCAGCCTGACGACGTCGAGGTCGGGCACGGCATCGAGCACCCGCCCGCCGGTCGTGCCGGTGGCGACGATCTTCCAGCGCGAGAGAAGGTCCTTATTGGCGCGGGCGAACGCGGCCATGTCGTCCTTCTTCTGATCATGCGCAATCAATGCGAGGCATTTGCCGCCGGCCATCAATCCCTCCGACCCAATAATTCAATCGATTTGACCGCTTCTATACCAAGAATTTGCGATTTGAAAGACAGCGCCGGGCGCACCTCATTGGACCACCGGCTTGTCGTTCGGAACCGGGCCGACATCGGGCAGTTCTCCGTCGTCATCGTCGGCGGCCGGCGCCGCCGCCGGCGCGGCGGCAAGCGCGCTCGCGGCAGAAGGTCCGCCCGCGGCGGAAGGTCCGCCGTAGGTGGCGGCCTGCATCGAGGTGACGGAAGCGGCGTCGAGCACGGCGGCGCAGGCCTTCGGCATGTCGGAGACCATCATCTCGCGCGGCGGCTTCGGCGGCTTGGCGTCGGGTTTTGGCGGTTTCGGCGGCGCCCAAGGCGCCGGCGTGAACCAATAAGCGAGCGACTTGTCGCAGCCGTCTCCCGCGGCGACGGCTGCTTGCGGGGTGCATCCGGCTGCACCGGGCGGGCACTTCATACGGATGTGAAAATGCGAGTCATGGCCGTATATCGGCCGGAGCTTGCCGAGGTTGGTGCGATCGCCCGTCCAGGTGTCGCACATCTTTTTCTTGATGGCGGGATTGACGAAAATGCGCTCCACCTGGGGATAGCTTGCCGCCAGCATCAAGAGCCGCGCCCGCGATTCCGTCCATACTTTGGGGTTGACGGTCAGGAACTTGTTCTTTTGCAGCATGGTGGTGAAAGGCAGGTTCTCGCGCTCCTCGGCCGTCAGGCGGCGAGCCGGCATCGGCGTGAACCATATATCGGCATCGAGGCCGATCTGGTGCGAGGAATGGCCGTTGAGCATCGGTCCGCCGCGCGGCTGGGCGATGTCGCCGACGAGGATGCCCGGCCAGCCGGCATAGTTGACCGCATCCTGCGAAAACCGTTCCAAGAGCGCGATCATCGCGGGGTTGCCCCAGCGGCGGTTGCGCGAAAGCCGCATCGCCTGCCAGGTCGGCCCGTCGGTCGGCAGCGCCACAGCGCCGGTCATGCAGCCCTTGGCATAAAAGCCGATCGGCTGCGCCGGCCCCTGCGTCGGCAGGCTGGCGCCTGCGAATAGCGCCTTGGCGCTGCCCGGGCTTGGCGTCTTCTGCTCGGCGCCGACGTCGCCGGCGGCAAGGCCTGCGCCGATTGCGCCGGCGAGCGCCAGTCTGCCGAATGTCCTGAAAGATTGAGCGAAGCCGAAAGCCATGCTGTTTCCTTAAGTCGATGCCGAAGTGATTTGCGCTGGAATCTATCGTGAAAAGCGATTTTGGTGAATCGATGATTTGGCGGACAGGCGCAGGAGGAACCGGTGACGGATCGCCGCAGCGCCGCCGAACCCGCCCTTGGACAGGAGCTGGCGGTCTCAAAATTTCGCGAGCCCGGCAAAAACCAAACTCTTTCCTGTTTTTCGCCCCTATTTCTCGTATTGTCGAATCCATCAATATTCAGGGGAAAGTGTGAATGGCTCTGTGGTCGAAGATCGGATTGTTTCTATCGCTTGCGGGGCCCCTGGTGCCGTTGACGGCAGCGGCTGAGGAGCAGCCGTTCCAGATAGGAAGCTCGGTCATCAGCGAGATGAAATACAAGCCGGGCTTCGCCCATTTCGATTACGTCAACCCCAATGCTCCGAAAGGCGGCGACCTGCGCCTTTCCGCAAGCGGCGCCTTCGACACCTTCAACCCGCTGCTGGCCAAAGGCCAGACGGCGGTAGGCCTGTCGCTCGTATACGACACCTTGATGAAGCCCGCTGATGACGAGCTGCTTGTGTCCTATGGCCTGCTTGCCGAAGGGCTGTCTTTCCCCGCCGATGTTTCGAGTGCGACCTTTCGCCTGCGCAGGGAGGCAAAATGGGCGGACGGGCAGCCGGTCACGCCAGAGGATGTCATCTTCAGCCTGGATAAGACCAAGGAGCTCAATCCCGTCACCGCGAACTACTATCGGCACGTGGTAAAGGCCGAAAAAACCGGCGATCGCGACGTCACCTTCACTTTCGACGAGAAGAACAACCGCGAGCTTCCGAATATTCTCGGCCAGTTGGTTGTCGTGCCGAAACATTGGTGGGAGGGGCAGGGATCGGACGGCAAGCCCCGCGATATTTCAAAGACGACGCTCGAGCCCGTAATGGGGTCTGGACCTTATAAGATTGCATCCTTCTCGCCCGGAGCGACGATCCGTTATGAACTGCGCGACGACTATTGGGGCAAGGATCTCAATGTGAATGTCGGCCAGAACAATTTCCGCAACGTCATCTACACCTATTTCGGTGATCGGGACGTCGAATTCGAGGCCTTTCGCGCCGGCAACAGCGACTATTGGCAGGAAACCACAGCTGCCCGCTGGGCGACGGGATATGATTTCCCTGCAGTGAAGGAAGGACGCGTCAAGAAGGAGGAAGTCAAAAATCCGCTGCGCTCCACCGGCATCCTGCAGGCGCTCGTGCCCAACATGCGGCGCGACCTGTTCAAGGACATCAGGGTCCGCCAGGCGCTGAATTACGGTTTCGATTTTGAGGAGCTGAACCGCACGGTTGCCTTCAACAGCTACAAGCGCATCGACAGCTACTTCTGGAACACCGAACTCGCCTCCACCGGCCTGCCGCAGGGACGTGAACTGGAAATATTGCAGGGCATGAAGGACAAGGTTCCGCCCGAGGTCTTCACGACGCCTTACACCAATCCCGTCGGCGGTGACCCGCAGAAAAGCCGCGACAACCTTCGAAAGGCGATTGCACTGCTGAAAGACGCTGGCTGGGAGATCAAGAGCAATCGCATGGTCAATACCAAGACCGGCCAGCCGATGAGCTTTGAGATACTGTTGTCGAGCCCCATGTTGGAGCGCTGGGCGGTCCCTTATGCCAACAATCTCAAGAAAATCGGTATAGATGCGCGCGTGCGGACAGTCGATGCGTCGCAAGCTGTCAACCGCGAACGCAGCTTCGACTACGATATGATCTGGAATGTCTGGGCGCAGTCGATGAACCCCGGCAACGAGCAGGCCGACTATTGGGGATCCGGCTCGGTGAACCAGCAAGGCTCCCAAAATTATGCCGGCATCGCCAATCCGGCGGTCGACGAACTCATCCGCATGATCATCTTCGCGCCGAACCGCGATGAACAGCTCGCGGCAATCAAGGCGATGGACAGGGTCCTGCTTGCAAACCACTACGTCATTCCGCTGTTCTATCGCGGTACCCAGAACATCGTCTATTGGAACACGATTACCCATCCGGCCGAATTCCCGGCTTACAGCCTTGGCTTCCCCGATGTCTGGTGGTCAGCCTCGGCAAAATGAGCGGGCTTGCAATGCTGGGGCTCTGGGCTCCAAATGGCACGAGCGAATCACGGAAAGCCGGCAGGGCCGGCAAGGGAAGGCTGGCGGATTGAGCGGCATTAGACTGGACGGCAGGCAGACAAGAAGAAGATTTCCGGAGGCTGAAGGCTGATGGGCGCCTATGTCATTCGCCGCCTGCTTTTGATGATTCCGACCATTATCGGCATCATGGCGATCTCTTTCATCGTCGTGCAATTCGCCCCCGGCGGTCCGGTCGAGCAGGTGATCGCGCAATTGACCGGCCAGGCCGATGGCGCCGACCAGCGCCTGTCGGGAGGCAGCGACCTGATGGGCGATGGAGGAGGGGACGAAGGCTCCAGATATCGCGGCGCCCAGGGGCTCGATCCGGAACTGATCGCCAAGCTCGAAAAACAGTTCGGTTTCGACAAGCCGCCGCTGACGCGCTTTGGCGAAATGATGTGGAATTACATCCGCTTCGATTTCGGCGAGAGCTTCTTCCGCAACACCTCAGTGCTCGACCTCATCAAGGAGAAGCTGCCAGTGTCGATCTCGCTCGGCATCTGGATCCTGATCTTCTCCTACGCCATCTCCATCCCACTCGGCATTCGCAAGGCGGTCAAGGATGGGTCGACCTTCGATGTCTGGACGTCGGGCGTCATCGTCGTCGGTTACGCCGTGCCGAGCTTTCTCTTCGGCATCCTGCTGATCGTGCTTTTCGCCGGCGGCTCGTTTTACGACTGGTTCCCGCTGCGGGGACTCGTCTCCGACAATTTCGACCAGCTCGCCTGGTGGCAGAAGCCGCTCGATTATTTCTGGCACCTCACTTTGCCGCTGATCTCGCTTTCGCTTGCCGCTTTCGCCACAACGACGCTGCTCACCAAAAATTCCTTCATCGAGGAGATCAAGAAGCAATATGTCGTCACCGCCCGTGCCAAGGGCCTGAACGAGCGGCAGGTGCTTTACGGCCATGTGTTCCGCAATGCCATGCTGATCATCATCGCCGGTTTTCCAGGCGCCTTCATCTCCGCCTTCTTCACCGGCTCGCTGCTGATCGAGAATATCTTCTCGCTCGATGGTCTCGGCCGCCTCGGCTATCTCTCGGTAGTCAACCGGGATTATCCGATCGTCTTCGCGACGCTCTACATCTTCTCGCTGCTCGGCCTTTTCGTCAGCCTGATCTCCGACCTGATCTACACCTGGATCGATCCGCGCATCGATTTCGAGCGGAGGGATGTCTGATGGACGCTGCCGCAAATCCTGCCGTCGCAACCCCGGTCAAGCCGCCGCGCAAGGGCCTGCTGTCGCCGACCAATATCCGCCGCTGGAAGAATTTCCGGGCGAACGGCCGCGGCTACTGGTCGCTGTGGCTGTTCCTGCTGCTCTTCGTGCTCAGTCTCTTCGCCGAATTCCTCGCCAACGACCGGCCGATTGTCGCCTCTTACAAGGGCGAGATCCTGTTTCCGGTGCTGATCGACTATCCCGAGGAGAAGTTCGGCGGCTTCCTTGCCGAAACCGATTACCGTTCCTCGGTGATCGCAGACGAGATCAACGCCAATGGCTGGATGATCTGGCCGCCGGTGCGTTATTCCTACCGCTCGGTCAACTCCAACATCCCGCATTCGGCGCCGACTGCTCCTTTCTGGCTGATGACCAAGGAGGAGCGCTGCTCCGGCTATCCTGAAGGGGTGAACGATCCCGCCTGCACGCTCGGCAATCTCAACTGGCTCGGCACCGACGATCAGGCCCGCGACGTGCTCGCCCGCGTCATCTACGGCTTCCGCATATCGGTGCTCTTCGGCCTGGCGCTGACCATCTGCTCGGCGATCATCGGCGTGACGGCCGGCGCGGTTCAGGGTTATTTCGGCGGCTGGACCGATCTTTTGCTGCAGCGCTTGATCGAGATCTGGTCGTCAATGCCGGTGCTTTACATCCTGCTGATCATCGCCGCCATCCTGCCGCCCGGCTTCTTCGTGCTGCTCGGCATCATGCTGCTCTTTTCCTGGGTCGGCTTTGTCGGCGTCGTGCGCGCCGAATTCCTGCGCGCCCGCAATTTCGAATATGTGCGCGCCGCCCGCGCCCTTGGCGTCAACAACCGCACCATCATGTGGCGCCATCTGCTGCCGAACGCCATGGTCGCGACGCTGACCTTCCTGCCCTTCATCCTCTCCGGCTCGATCACGACGCTGACCTCGCTCGATTTCCTGGGCTTCGGCATGCCGCCGGGCTCCCCCTCGCTCGGTGAGATGATCGCCCAGGGCAAGACCAACCTGCAGGCGCCATGGCTCGGGCTGACGGCCTTCTTCGCCATGTCGATCATGCTGTCCCTGCTGATCTTCATCGGCGAAGCCGTGCGCGACGCCTTCGACCCGAGGAAGACGTTTCAATGAATGACATGACAGAACCGCTCCTTTCCGTCCGCGATCTCTCGGTTGCCTTTCATCAGGGCGGCGAAACCTCGCTTGCCGTCGATCGGATCTCCTTCGATATCGCCAAGGGCGAGGTCGTGGCACTGGTCGGCGAATCCGGTTCCGGCAAGTCGGTCTCGGCCAATTCGATCCTGAAGCTTTTGCCCTATCCTTCCGCAAGCCATCCCTCCGGCGAAGTCCTGTTCAAGGGCAAGGACCTCTTGAAGGCGTCGGAGCGGGCGTTGCGGGAGGTGCGCGGCAACGACATCACCATGATCTTCCAGGAGCCGATGACCTCGCTCAATCCGCTTCATACGATCGAGAAGCAGATCGCCGAAATCCTCGCCCTGCACCAGGGCATCACCGGCCAGCCGGCGCGCCAGCGCGTGCTGGAACTGTTGAACCAGGTCGGCATCCGCGAGCCGGAGAAGCGGTTGAAGGCCTATCCGCACGAACTATCCGGCGGCCAGCGCCAGCGCGTCATGATCGCCATGGCGCTCGCCAACCGGCCGGAATTGCTGATCGCCGACGAGCCGACCACGGCGCTCGACGTCACCGTGCAGGCGCAGATCCTCGAACTGCTGCGGCAATTGAAGGCGGCGCACGGCATGTCGCTGCTGTTCATCACCCATGATCTCGGCATCGTGCGCAAATTCGCCGATCGCGTCTGCGTGATGACCAAGGGGAGGATCGTCGAAACCGGAACCGTGGAGGAGGTCTTCGCCAATCCGAAGCACGATTATACCCGGCACCTCCTTGCCTCCGAGCCGCGCGGCGAACCGCCCCTTGCCGATCCGTCGAAGCCGGTGGTGATGGAAGGTTCCGACATTCGCGTCTGGTTCCCGATCAAGGCGGGGCTGATGCGCCGTGTCGTCGACCACGTCAAGGCAGTCGACGGCATCGATCTTTCGCTGCGCGCCGGGCAGACGCTCGGCGTCGTCGGCGAGTCCGGTTCCGGCAAGACGACACTCGGCCTGGCGCTGACGCGGCTGATCTCCTCGCAAGGACGGATCGCATTCGTCGGCAAGGATATAGCCGGCTATTCGTTCAGCGAGATGCGGCCGCTGCGCAACCAGCTGCAGATCGTCTTCCAGGATCCTTATGGCTCGCTGAGCCCGCGCATGTCGGTCGGCGATATCATTGCCGAAGGGCTGAAGGTGCATGAACAATCATTGAGCGCCGAAGAGCGCGACCAGCGCGTCTGCTGGGCGCTGGAGGAGGTCGGTCTCGACCCTCTGACCCGGTGGCGTTACCCGCATGAATTTTCCGGAGGCCAGCGCCAGCGCATCGCCATTGCCCGCGCCATGGTGCTCAAACCGCGCTTCGTCATGCTCGACGAGCCGACCTCGGCCCTCGATATGAGCGTCCAGGCCCAAGTGGTCGATCTCCTGCGCGACCTGCAGAAAAAGCACGACCTCGCCTATCTCTTCATCAGCCATGATCTGAAGGTGGTGAAGGCGCTTGCCAACGACGTCATCGTCATGCGTTTCGGCAAGGTGGTGGAGCAGGGGCCCTCCTCGGAAATCTTCCGTGCTCCGAAGGACGATTACACCAAGGCGCTGATGGCCGCCGCCTTCAACATCGAGGCGGTGCCGACGCCCGCCGTGCAGCAGTAAAGAACATCATGTCCGCACCTTCTCCTGTTCTCGTCGACATCAAGTTCAATCCCGAAGGCGTCGCCCGTGTGCTGAAAACGGCTTTTGCCGACCGCGGCAGCATCAATCTCGCCGATCCGGCCGATCGGACGCGGGATCTCCGCGCGGCCGAATACGCGCTTGTCTGGAAGCCGGATGCCGATCTTTTCAACCGGGCGCCGAACCTCAAGGTCATCTTCTCGGGCGGCGCCGGCGTCGACCATATCATCGGCATGGACGGCCTGCCTGAGATACCAATCGTTCGTTTCGTCGATCGCAGCCTGACCACCCGCATGAGCGAATGGGTGGTGATGCAATGCCTGATGCATCTGCGCGGGCAATACGCCCATGATATCAGCCAGCGGCGGGGCGAATGGGCCAAGTTGATCGCGCCCGAAGCAGCGGAGGTGACGGTCGGCGTCATGGGCCTCGGCGTGCTTGGGCAGGACGCGGTCGCCAAGCTGAAAGTGATGGGTTTCAACGTCATCGGTTGGTCGCGTACCCGCAAAGAGATCGACGGCGTCGAAACCTTCGACGCGCGCGAATTGGATGGGTTCCTGGCCAAGACCGACATTCTCGTCGGCCTCTTGCCACTGACACCTGATACCACGGGCTTCTATGATAGCGGGCTATTTAAAAAGCTCCGCCGCGACGGCGCGCTTGGGCGGCCGGTGTTCATCAATGCCGGCCGCGGCCGCAGCCAGGTCGAGGCCGACATCGTCTCGGCCATCCGGGACGGCATCCTCGGCGGCGCTTCGCTTGATGTTTTCGAGGTGGAGCCCTTAGCGTCAGACAACCCGCTATGGGATTTGGAGAACGTCTTCATCACCCCGCATGACGCGGCGGTCTCCGAAGAGAACGCGCTGTTCCGCCATGTCGAGACGCAGATCGCCCGTTTCGAGCGCGGTGAGCCGCTGCAATTCGTGGTCGACCGCGCCGCCGGCTATTGAGCGTCCGGAACCTTCGAGACGACTGACCGTTTTCTCTGCGACAGTTTCTTGCGGCCGGATCGGCCGCTAAGACAGCGGAAGGAGACGATGATGGCGCATCAGACGGAAACACGCTGGGAAAAATCCGACGGCAAGCTTCACAAGGAAGAGCTGATCCCGCCGGTCAAGGCAAAGCAGGGGCGCATGGGATACCGAATCCTGACGGTGCTGCTCGTCGCGCTGATCCTCGCTTTCGTCGTTTGGATCCCGGTCGAGATCTGGGGCAATCGCGAGGCGAACGAGGTGGCGCCGCAGCAGCCCGGTCAGCAGCTCCAGCAACAGCAATCGGACGCAGCACCTGCCCCGACGCCGCAGAACGGCAATGCCGTGCCGACGGAGACCCCGGCAACAGCGCCGGCCCCGAATGCTGCACCTGCGGCACCGGCCCAGCCAGCGGCGCCGGCCCAATAGAGCAATTCCAGATGATCTCCCCATCCCGCCGCCATGCCGAGGCGGGATGTTTATGTTTTGTCTGGACTTTTCCTGCCGATTTTTCGATAAGAAGACGCACGAGCCGGTTTCGTGCGCCGGCCCGCAAACTTGGCAGCACCTGACCGGATTGGACAGGGGCAGGAATTCATGGCCAAGACCGATATTGCAAGACGCGTCTACAATCACGCTTGGAAGCTCGACCCGATCATCCGCAGCCTGATCGATACCGACTTCTACAAACTGCTGATGCTGCAGATGATCTGGAAGCTCTATCCAGACGTCAATGCCTCCTTCACGCTGATCAACCGGACCAAACGCGTCCACCTCGCCGAGGAGATCGACGAAGGTGAACTGCGTGAACAGCTGGATCACGCCCGTACGCTGAGGCTCTCCAAGAAGGAGATGATCTGGCTTGCGGGTAACAGCTTCTACGGCCGCGCGCAGATTTTCGAGCCGGAGTTCCTCGCCTGGCTTTCCAACTTCCAGCTTCCCGAATACGAGCTGTCGAAGAAGGACGGTCAATATGTGCTCGATTTTCATGGGGCCTGGAAGGAAACCACGATGTGGGAGATCCCGGCGCTCGCGATCGTCAACGAGCTGCGGTCGCGCTCGGCGATGAAGGCTCTCGGCCCTTTCACCCTTGACGTGCTCTATGCCCGCGCCAAGGCGAAGATGTGGTCGAAGGTCGAGCGGCTGAGGGAACTGCCGGGCTTGCGCATCTCCGATTTCGGTACCCGCCGCCGCCACAGTTTTCTCTGGCAGCGCTGGTGCGTCGAGGCGCTGAAGGAAGGCATCGGCCCGGCCTTTACCGGCACCAGCAATGTATTGCTGGCTATGGATTCCGATCTCGAGGCGGTGGGCACCAATGCCCATGAGCTGCCGATGGTGGCGGCTGCCCTGGCGCAAACCGACGAGCAGCTGCGCAACGCGCCCTACAAGATCCTGCGCGACTGGAACAAGCTCTATGGCGGCAACCTTCTGATCGTCCTGCCGGATGCCTTTGGCACTGCGGCCTTCCTGCGCGACGCGCCGGAATGGGTGGCCGACTGGACCGGCTTCCGCCCGGACAGCGCGCCGCCGATCGAAGGCGGTGAGAAGATCATCGACTGGTGGAAGAAGATGGGCCGCGATCCGCGCCAGAAGCTGCTGATCTTCTCCGACGGCCTCGATGTCGACGCCATCATCGATACCTACCGGCATTTCGAAGGTCGGGTGCGGATGAGCTTCGGCTGGGGCACGAACCTGACCAATGATTTTGCCGGCTGCGCCCCGACCGAAATCTCGGGCCTCAACCCGATCTCGGTCGTCTGCAAAGTCAGCGATGCCAATGGCCGTCCGGCGGTGAAGCTCTCAGACAATCCGCAGAAGGCGACCGGCGAACCGGCAGAGGTCGAACGTTACCTGAAATTCTTCGGCACCGAGGACAGGGTCGATCAGACCGTCCTGGTTTAGGCTTGCCACGCCGCACGGCCATCCCCGGATACGGCGCGGCCGTTCCGCGGCACGGCGTGGCCGTCCCGGGGCATATCGATGTGCCCGGCCATCGCGTCCTCGATTGACCAGCCGAAGCGCCAGGCGTCGAACATTGAAAACCATTCCTGAAGGTCGGTGATCGGCAGCACATCCGGTTTCGACATCGGATTGTCGGCCAGACTGCGGCCGAGCGAACGGTCGCGTGCGCCGCGTTCCTGCATCTCAAGCAGATCCTCGAACATCGTCACCCCCTCTTTAGATGGGTTTATGCAATCATGCTAATGAAGCCTTGTCGAGTCCGGATGCGATGATTCCGGTTTTTCACAGGATTAGCCCTAATTTGCTATCTCGACGCTGATTGACGGGGAGGCCCGGCTTCCTGGCTGGGGTCCGCCGCCGAGCCTCCCGGCTGGCCGATCTTCAAGTCGGCAGCGCCGACAACTTGTCGCCTTCCGGCCGGGGCGATCCAACCAAGATGAGATCAATGGTGAACGGTCGGCTAATATCCACCGGATCTGTGCCGATTCCATACGACCCGTCAGGTCGGCTGCGGCATGCCTCGACGGTTCAGGCCGCCAGCCTGCGAAACCGGGTTCTGATCCGGTCGAGGTAATAATGGCCGGGAGACGGCGCCGCCGTCATCGCATGGGCTTCCGAAGAGGGAACGCCCTCGAACAGCCGCTCCTCGCCATTCCTAAAGCAAATCCTGAGCCGCCCGTCTTCCTGGCTGAAATAGACGGATTTGATGATCTTCGACTTCACCGAAAGTTCTTCCACCTGTTTTACCTCTGTTTTTAGTTTTGCAGACGGTAAACCCAAACGTGCAAAGACGCGGTGAAGCAGCGTGGTAAAAATTCAGGAATCTCTCTGATCAACCCTGGCGTTTACTTCGATGGGGATCGGGCCTTCGTTTCCGCAGGTTATGGGAGATCAGGCGATGTTGACAAACTTTGCCAAACAACTCAATTTTGATGAAACGGAGAGCTTCGATGGCGACCATGAACGTATCGCTGCCCGATCCCATGAAAGATTGGGTGGAAGCGCAAACCAAAACAGGCCGTTATGCCAATGCGAGCGATTATGTCCGCGACCTCATCAGGAAAGATCAGGAGCGAAACGACAAGATCGCAGCTATGCAGCGCTTTGTCGATGAAGGCTTGAAGGGCGGCGTCGGGTCGCGGTCGAAGGACGAGCTGTTTGAGGCGGCGCGGGCGCGAGTGGAAAGCTCTCGCGGCAATTGATGATGGGCTTTCGCCTTACGGAAGAAGCGGAAGAGGACATTGTCGGCATAGCCGAAACGGGCATTCGCCTGTTTGGCTCAGCGCACGCTCGGCGCTACCATGATGAACTCTACGCCATTTTTGATCTGATTGCTGCCAATCCCCGTATGGCGCGCGAACGGCATGAAATTTCTCCTCCGATGCGCATTCATCCGTTCAAGGCCCATCTCGTCGTTTATACAATTGCGGAGGGCGATAATGTTCTCATTGTCCGTATTCGCCACGGACACGAAGATTGGTCCAGTCAGGTTTAAAATTCAATCTGTTGGATGAAAATGCGAAAAATGGCGGACAGGGAGGGATTCGAACCCTCGGTACGCTTTCACGTACACACGCGTTCCAGGCGTGCGCCTTAAACCACTCGGCCACCTGTCCTTTGGCGTTCGCACCAGGAGAGGAGCAAATCGTCGGAACGGCGCGATATATACCGATGAATTTTTGTCGATCAACCCAAATCTAACAGTTTTTTGACTTCTTCCGATAAAACTCGCTTGCGCCCGTCCATTGTGCTTCACCCCATCGATGACTATGTAATTCTCAAGGTGGAGAATGGCGCGGGTCCGCCGGAATTGTCCGGCATATCGAAGCGTCGGAGGAGTTGATGCGTTTCCTGTTGCGTCTGGCCAGTCTTGTCGCGCTTGCGGCGGCCGTTATTGCCGGGACCATCGATTCGATCCAGTCGGTTGCGGCATCCGCCGTTGTCATGACGCCGATGTCGGAGGCCTGGCAGGATGTGAGCCCGGACACGCTGACGTCGCTGCAATCTGCGCTTTCCTACTATATCCATCCCCGCTTCTATGCCTTCATCTTCCAGTGGCTGATGCTCCAGCCGGCCTTTGCCGTCTTTCTGGTGATCGCGCTGCTTCTCTGGATGATCGGCTACAAGAAGCCGCCGATCGCCGGTCGCTTCACCGCATAGCTGTTTGAGCCGGTGCGATCCGGCAAAAGACCGGGTGCATTTGCCCTTCCCCGGTTTCAGCAACGGCCAGCGGATCGGCTAAAAAATCCGCATCCCGGTCGGCGAGATGTCCAAAAATCCGCCCGGCAGAACTGATTTTCAGCAATTGCTGCAAATCTTTACCGCCTGAAAAATTTCTGGTGAATTTTTCCGTGAGCCATGCAAGGATGCGCGCAGCCAGGCCTCCGGGGGGAGGTCGGTGGTTCCGCAGACATGTCCGCAAAGGGCTTGCGGGAGGACCCCAAACAAATAGCAACAACAGGGCTGCAACTCATGAAAAAATCCCTTCTCACTCTTCTTGCCGTGGCTGCCATGTCGACGACGGCGCTTGCCGCCGATGTCAAGCCGGCGCTGGTTTACGGCACTGGCGGGAAGTTCGATAAGTCTTTCAACGAAGCGGCCTATAACGGCGCCGAGAAGTTCAAGGCCGAGACCGGCATTGCCTATCGCGACTTCGAGCCGACCGGCGACACCCAGGGCGAACAGGCCATCCGCAACTTCGCAAGCCGCGGCTTCAACCCCGTGGTCGCCGTGTCCTTCGCCTGGACTTCGGCCATTGAGAAGGTCGCAGCCGAATTCCCCGACACCAAGTTCATCATCGTCGACTCCGTCGTCGACAAGCCGAACGTCCGCTCGGTCGTCTACAAGGAAGAAGAAGGCTCCTATCTCGTCGGTATTCTCGCCGGCATGGCCTCCAAGACCGGCAAGGTCGGCTTCGTCGGCGGCATGGACATTCCGCTGATCCGCAAGTTCGAATGCGGCTATGAGCAGGGCGCTCGCGCCGCCAAGGCCGACATCCAGGTTTTCCAGAACATGACCGGCACCACCGGTGCGGCCTGGAATGACCCGGTTCGCGGCGGCGAGCTCACCAAGAACCAGATCGACCAGGGCGCCGACGTCATTTACGCGGCAGCCGGCGCCACCGGCCTCGGCGTTCTGCAGACCGCCGCCGACAACAAGAAGCTGTCGATCGGCGTCGACTCCAACCAGAACCATCTGCATCCGGGCTCGGTGCTGACCTCGATGGTCAAGCGCGTCGACCTCGCCGTTTACAACGCCTATACCGACACCAAGAACGACAAGTTCACCGGCGGCGTTCAGGCGCTCGGCGTCAAGGAAGATGGCGTTGGCGCCGCGATCGACGACAACAACAAGTCGCTGATCACGCCGGAAATGCAGGCCGCCGTCGACAAGGCCAAGGCCGATATCATTGCCGGAACCGTCAAGGTTCACGATTACACCTCGGACAATTCTTGCCCGAAGTGATCCGCGCCCTGATGTAATCGACGATTGAGATCGGGCGTATGGCGGAGGGGATTTTCGCCATACGCCCTTTTCTTATTTGGAGCCTGCTGTGACAGATAAGCCCGCTATCGAGCTTGTCGGCATCGATAAGAAGTTCGGTGCCGTCCACGCCAACAAGGACATCAACCTCACCGTTGCCAAGGGGACGATCCACGGCATCATCGGCGAGAACGGCGCCGGCAAATCGACGCTGATGTCGATCATTTACGGTTTTTACCACGCCGACAGCGGTGAGATCCGCGTGAACGGCAATCCGATCACCATTCGCGACAGTCAGGCGGCGATCGCCGCCGGCATCGGCATGGTGCACCAGCATTTCATGCTGGTCGACAATTTCACGGTGCTCGAAAATGTCATGCTCGGCGCCGAAGGCGGCTCGCTGCTGGCGAGAGGCGTCGCCTCGGCTCGCACCGAGCTCAAGCGGCTGGAAACGGAATACGGCCTCGAGGTCGATCCGGACGCGTTGATCGAAGAGCTGCCGGTCGGGCTGCAGCAGCGCGTCGAAATTCTCAAAGCGATGTATCGCGGCGCCGAAATCCTGATCCTCGACGAGCCCACGGGCGTGCTGACGCCGGCGGAGGCCGATCACCTCTTCCGCATCCTCAAGGTGCTGCGCGACCAGGGCAAGACGATCATCCTCATCACCCACAAGCTGCGCGAGATCATGGCGATCACCGATACGGTCTCCGTCATGCGCCGCGGCGAGATGGTCGCCACCCGCAAGACGGCGGAAACGACGGTGGAAGAACTCGCCGAGCTGATGGTCGGCCGCCGTGTGCTGCTGCGGGTGCAGAAGGGCGAGGCCAATCCAGGCGCTGCCGTGCTCTCCGTCCGCAACCTCACGGTCAAGGACAATCGCGGCGTCACCATGGTCGACAATGTCTCCTTCGACGTGCGCGCCGGCGAGATCGTCGGCATTGCCGGGGTTGCCGGCAACGGCCAGTCCGAATTGCTCGAAGCGATAGCCGGCATCCGCAAACCCACCTCCGGCGAAATCCTTCTCGACGGCCAGACGATCGACAAGGCCGATCCCGCCCGTCTGCGCGACCTCGGCCTCGCCCATATTCCCGAGGACCGCCACCACATGGGCCTGGTTCTGAAATTCGAGGAATATGAAAATTCCGTGCTCGGCTATCACCGCCGTCCGGGCTACAGCAAAGGTCCGCTGCTCGATCTCGAAGCGATCCGCAGGGATGCGATGGAGAAGATCGAAAAATACGACATCCGCCCGCCGAACCCGCGGCTGAAGACGGCAAACTTTTCCGGCGGCAATCAGCAGAAGATCGTCGTCGCCCGCGAGATCGAACGCGATCCGAAGATGCTGATCATCGGCCAGCCGACGCGCGGCGTCGATATCGGCGCCATCGAATTCATTCACCGCCGCATCATCGAAATGCGCGATGCGGGCAAGGCGATCCTGCTCGTCTCCGTCGAACTCGATGAGATCCGCGCCCTTTCAGACCGTATCCTTGTCATGTTTGCCGGCCATGTGGTCGGCGAGAAGACGCCCGATGCCGGTGAACAGACCCTCGGCCTGATGATGGCCGGCATTGCCGCGTGAGGCCTTTATGAGCACTGCTTCCGTTCCGCTACCAAACTGGATCAACTACGGCCTGATCCCGCTTTTGAACCTCATCGTCGCCTTCCTGATCTCCGGCTTCGTCGTCTGGCTGATCGGCGAAAGCCCGCTTGCCGCACTCTCCCTGCTGATCGAAGGCGCCTTCGGCAGCGGCGAAGGCGTCGGTTTCACGCTGTATTATGCGACGAGCTTCATCTTCACCGGCCTTTCCGTGGCAGTTGCCATTCATGCCGGCCTCTTCAACATCGGCTCCGAAGGCCAGGCCTATATCGGCGGTCTCGGCTGCGCACTGGTAGCGCTGGCGCTCGACAATTATGTGCCCTGGTATGTGACGATGCCGATCGCCATCGTCGGCGCCGGTATCTTCGGTGCGGCCTGGGCCTTCATTCCCGCCTTCCTGCAGGCCAAGCGCGGCAGCCATATCGTCATCACGACGATCATGTTCAATTACATAGCAGCCGCCCTCATGGTCTATCTGCTGGTGCACGTGCTGATCGTGCCGGGCAAGATGGCGCCGGAAACTCGGACTTTCCTCGAAGGTGGGCAGCTTCCGAAGCTCGGCTGGGTCATGAACATCTTCGGCGCCAAGTTGGGTGCCGCACCCTTCAACGTCTCCTTCATCATCGCTCTTCTTGCCGCCTGGTTTGTCTGGATCCTCATCTGGCGCACCAAGCTCGGCTTTGAGATGCGCACGCTGGGCGTGAGCTCGACGGCGGCGGACTATGCCGGCATTCCTTATGCCCGCATCGTCATCATCGCCATGCTGCTGTCCGGTGCGCTCGCCGGAATGATGGCGCTCAATCCGGTCATGGGCTCTTCCGCTCGTTTGCAGGTGGAGTTTGTCGGCGGCGCCGGCTTCGTCGGCATCGCCGTGTCGTTGATGGGCCGCAACCATCCGCTCGGGATCATCTTCGCTGCAATTCTTTTCGGCACACTCTATCAGGGTGGTGACTGGATCTCCTTCGAAATGCCGAACATCACCCGTGAAATGATCCTCGTCATCCAGGGTCTGGTCATTCTGTTCGCCGGTGCGCTGGAATATATGTTCCGGCCGGCGATGGTGCGCGTCTATCAGCAATTCCAGCGAGCTTGAGGAGCGGACGATGGATTATTATGACATCTTCATCAACGTCCTAAGCTCGACGGTCCGGCTTTCCATCCCGCTGATCTTTACGGCGCTGGCGGGATTGTTTTCCGAGCGCGCGGGCGTTTTCGATATCGGTCTTGAAGGCAAGATGCTGGGCTCGGCCTTCGCCGCGGCCTGTGTGGCCTATCTCACCGGTTCTGCCTGGCTCGGACTCGGTGCCGGCATCGTCTGCTCGGTGGCGCTCAGCCTGGTGCATGGCTTCGCCTCGATCACCAATCGCGGCAATCAGATCGTCTCCGGTGTGGCGATCAATTTCTTCATCGCCGGCATCACCATCGTGCTCGGCCAGGCCTGGTTCGGCCAGGGCGGGCGCACGCCACAGCTGCCGCCGGATGCGCGCTTCGCGCCGATCATCCTGCCGGGCGCCGATGCCCTCCGTGACGTGCCGATCCTCGGCCCGCTCTATGCCAACGTCATATCGGGCAACAATATCCTCACCTATCTCGCCTTTCTCGCCGTGCCCTTCTCCTGGTGGGTGCTTTACCGCACCCGCTTCGGCTTGCGGATGCGCGCCGTCGGCGAAAACCCGGGTGCAGTCGATACCGCCGGCATCTCGGTCGCCTGGCTGCGCTACCGCGCCGTCATGTGCGCCGGCATCCTCTGCGGCTTTGCCGGCACCTATCTGGCGATCGCCCAGTCCGCCGCCTTCATCAAGGACATGTCGGCCGGCAAGGGCTATATCGCGCTCGCCGCTCTGGTCTTCGCCAAGTGGAAACCGGTGCCCGTCATGTTTGCCTGCCTGCTCTTCGGCTTCCTCGATGCGTTGGCGAATTTCATGCAGGGCAAGCAGGTGCCGGTGCTCGGCGAAGTGCCGGTCCAGGTCTTCCAGGCGCTGCCCTATGTCCTCACCTGCATCCTGCTTGCCGGCTTCATCGGTGTCGCGATCCCGCCAAAGGCCGGCGGCGTGCCCTATACGAAGGAACGTTGATCATGTCCCACGACCTGTTCGAAGCCGCGCGCGGCGCCATGGCCTTTGCCCATGCGCCCTATTCGAAATTTCCCGTCGGCGCGGCAATCCGCGCCGAGGACGGCAAGGTCTATACCGGCGCCAACATCGAAAACCTCTCCTTTCCGCAAGGCTGGTGCGCCGAGCCGACGGCAATCAGCGCCATGATCATGGGCGGGGCCAGGAAGATCGTCGAAATGGCTGTTATCGCCGAGAAGCTGCCGCTCTGCCCGCCCTGCGGCGGCTGCCGCCAGAAGATCTCCGAATTCGCTTCCAAGGACACGAAGATCTATCTCTGCGACGAGGCCGGCGTGCAGAAGACCATGACCATGGAAGAGCTTCTTCCCTTCAGCTTCGAGACGGAACTCGGATGAAGGCGACAGTCGACCTGCTCGCCGCATTGCTCGGCGCCATCAAGCCACGCCATGGCATCGTGCTCGGCTCCGGCCTCGGCTCCCTCGTCGGTCAGCTGGACGGCGCCGTACGTATTCCCTATCGCGACCTGCCGGGCTTTCCCGTCAGCGCCGTCTCCGGCCATGCCGGCGAGGTCGTTGCCGGCCGGCTCGGCGGCGTGCCCGTCGTCATGCTTTCGGGCCGCGTGCATTATTATGAGAAGGGCGATCCCAACGCCATGCGCCTGCCGATCGAGGTCTTGAAGGCGCTCGGCGTCGAGGCGCTGATCCTGACCAATTCAGCAGGATCGCTGCGTGACGACATGCCGCCCGGTTCGGTGATGCAGATCACCGACCACATCAACTATTCCGGCATGAACCCGCTGATCGGCGAGGAAAGCGATCATCGCTTCGTCGGCATGACCAATGCCTATGATGCCGGTCTTGCTAGCGCGATGCGGAAGGCTGCGGCAAAGCTGAAGATCGAGCTGGCGCAGGGTGTCTATATGTGGTTCTCCGGCCCGAGCTTCGAAACGCCGGCCGAAATCCGCATGGCGCGCATCCTTGGCGCCGATGCCGTCGGCATGTCGACGGTGCCCGAGGTCATCATCGCAAGAATGCTGGGCCTGAGGGTTGCCGCCGCCTCCGTCATCACCAACTATGGGGCAGGCATGACCGGCAATGAGCTCAGCCATGAAGAAACCAAGGACATGGCGCCTGTCGGTGGCGCCCGTCTCGCCGCCATATTGAAAGACATGATAGCGGCCAGAACAGGATGATTTTAGGCCGGGTCGGCCTAAAATCTGAATCCTGTTCTTCATTAATAGCGAGAGCATGATGTCGTCCGAAAACCGCTCACACTTTTCGGCATCATGCTCTAGAGGAAGTGAAGATGAATAGCCATTCCATCCGGGAAACGGCGGCGGTCGCCCTTTCCCTTCTCGATCTCACCAATCTGAAGGACGATTGCACCGAGGCGCAGATCGAAGCGCTCTGCGCCCGCGCGCAGACGCCCTATGGCAACAGCGCTGCGATCTGCATCTGGCCGCGCTTCGTCGCCCAGGCCCGCAATATCCTCGGCACCGGCCATGCCGTGCGGATCGCGACCGTCGTCAATTTCCCGGCGGGCGAGATGGAAGTGGCCGATGTCGCCGCCGAAACCCGCGAGGCGATTGCCGACGGCGCCGACGAGATCGATCTGGTCATCCCCTACCGCAAGTTCATATCAGGCGACGAGAAGGCCGTGACCGACATGGTCAAGGCGGTGCGCGCCGAATGCGTCGGCCCCGTTCTGCTGAAGGTCATTATCGAGACCGGCGAATTGAAGGAGGCGGCATTGATCCGCCGCGCCTCCGAACTTGCCATCGAAGCCGGCGCGGATTTCATCAAGACCTCCACCGGCAAGGTCGCCGTCAACGCGACGCTCGAAGCCGCCGACATCATGATCCGGGCCATTCGCGAAAGCGGACGCAAGGTCGGCTTCAAACCGGCCGGCGGCATCGGCTCGGTGGCCGATGCCGCGCTCTATCTCAGCCTCGCCGAAACCATCATGGCGCCGGATTGGGCGATGCCCTCGACCTTCCGCTTCGGCGCTTCCGGCCTGCTCGACGATATACTGGCGGTTCTAAGCGGAGCGCAGCCGGCATCGGCGGCGGCGTCGGGCTATTGAGATGATCCCGCAGGAGATCATCCGGCGTAAGCGCGACGGCGGCGAACTCGACGCTGCCGATATCCGATCGTTCATCGATGCGCTTGCCGCCGGTCGATTGTCCGAAGGCCAGATCGGCGCCTTTGCCATGGCCGTCTGGTTCAAGGGCATGTCGCGCCAGGAAATCGTGGCCTTGACGCTGGCGATGGCCGATTCCGGCGATCGGCTGCAATGGGCCGATATCGACCGTCCGATTGCCGACAAACATTCGACCGGAGGCGTCGGCGACAACGTGTCGCTGATGCTGGCGCCGATCGCCGCCGCCTGCGGCCTCGCCGTTCCGATGATATCGGGCCGCGGCCTCGGCCATACCGGCGGCACGCTCGATAAGCTCGAATCCATTCCCGGCTATATGATCACCCCGGATGCGGACCTGTTTCACCAAGTGGTCAAACAGGCAGGATGTGCCATCATCGGCCAGACCGGCGCCTTGGCGCCTGCCGACGGCAGGCTCTATGCCGTACGCGATGTGACCGCCACCGTCGATTCCATTCCCTTGATCACCGCCTCCATCCTCTCCAAAAAACTTGCCGCCGGTCTTCAGACGCTGGTGCTCGATGTCAAGCTCGGCAACGGCGCCTTCATGGCTGAGCGCGAGCAGGCGGAAATTCTGGCACGGTCGCTGGTCGAGGTGGCGAATGGCGCGGGCGTGAAGACGTCGGCACTGATCACCGACATGAACGAGCCGCTCGCCGATAGCGCCGGCAACGCCGTCGAGATGCGCAACTGCCTGGATTTCCTGGCCGGCAGGAAAGGAAATACGCGGCTCGATACTGTCGTTCTTGCCTTCGCCGCCGAGATGCTGGAGAAATCGGGCATTGCCGCTTCGCCTGAGGAAGGCGAGGCAATGGCGCGCCGGGCCCTGTCGTCGGGCAAGGCAGCCGAGGTTTTTGCGCGGATGGTTTCCATGCTCGGCGGCCCGGCCGATCTCATCGAAAACCCGGACAGATACCTGGCTCGAGCCCCGGTTGAAAAGCCTGTCCCGGCTTCCCGGTCCGGCTGGCTTGCCGCCTGCGACGCCCGCGGCATCGGTGTCAGCGTCATCGATCTCGGTGGCGGAAGACGCCATCCCGCGGATCGGATCGATCATCGCGTCGGCTTCTCCGAACTCCTGCCGCTCGGCACCCGCGTGAATGCCGGCGAGCCGATCGCCCTCGTTCACGCCGCCGACGAAGCTGCGGCGGAGAGGGCAGCCGCAGCACTGGCCGCGCATTACCGCATCACCGAGGACGAGCCGGCGCTGAACCCCGTCATTGCGGGTCTTATTTGACGCAGTCTATTGCTTGAGGCTGAGCGAGCCGTCAGCGACGGAATAGGAGGCGAGCTTCTGCAGGAAGCTCATGCCGACCAGCGTCGTCGTCAGTGCGTCATCCCTAAGGACGAAGGCTTCGACATCGCGGACGCGGATGCCGCCGATTTCGATCCGGTCGAGCGTCACATGCGCGGCCTTGGTCTGGCCGTTGGCGGTGTTCACGCCATAGCGGAAATCGAGCTGGTTGGATGTGAAGCCCAGCCGGCGTGCGAGCGTCTCGTTGAGCGCGACATAGGTGGCGCCGGTATCGATCAGGCCTTGAACCGGCTTGCCGTTGATCTTGAAACTGCCGGTATAGTGACCCTGCGCATCCGCCCGCATGCGGATCACATTGCTGCCGGAGACGGGTGCGGGGGCTGCGGGCTTGTCGCTTTCGGTCGAGATGTAATTGGCGGAAAGAGTGTCGGCGGGCGACTGGCCGGTGCCTGTGACGAAGGACGGCACCTGTGTGGCGAGCACCGCGGCGATGCTGGCGAATATGACGGTACGCACAAGCATGAAACAGAAATCCTTCCTGTATAAACCCCCCTTCATGCGGGGCCTCATGCTTCCAGACTGCTAAGCCTGAAGTGCTGATAAGTTGCTAATATCGACAGCGAAAAGGCCCGGGGCGAACCGCCGGGCCTTAAAAGTCTTTCCATTTGGTAAAGGAAGGCTGAAATTACTTGGTGCCGTACATGCGGTCGCCGGCATCGCCGAGGCCGGGCACGATATAGCCCTTCTCGTTGAGGTGGCTGTCGATCGCCGCGGTGAAGACGGGAACGTCGGGATGCGCGGCGCGGAAATTGCGGATGCCCTCCGGGGCGGCAAGCAGGCAGAGGAAGCGGATGTTGTGAGCGCCGCGTTCCTTCAGCTTGTCGATCGCCGCGATCGAGGAGTTGCCGGTCGCCAGCATCGGGTCGACAACGATGATCAGGCGCTCGGCCACATCTTCCGGCGCTTTGAAATAATATTCGACCGGCTGCAGCGTTTCGTGATCGCGGTAGACGCCGATATGAGAGACGCGGGCGGAAGGCACCAGATCGAGCATGCCTTCAAGCAGCCCGTTGCCGGCGCGCAGGATCGAGGCGAAGACCAGCTTCTTGCCTTCCAGGATCGGCGATTCCATCGTCTGCAGCGGCGTCTCGATCGTTGCCATCGTCAATTCGAGATCACGGGTGACCTCGTAACAGAGCAGCGTGGAGATTTCGCGCAGCAGCCGCCGGAAACTTCCCGTCGATGTCTCCTTGCGCCGCATGATGGTGAGCTTGTGCTGCACAAGCGGGTGATCGATGACTGTGACGCCGTCCATGGGGAAGCCTTTCATTCTTTCTATCGAATGTTTCTTTCACGGAAATCGGCCCGACCGCAAGAGTGCAGCCGAATTTGCGCCGATCTTCCCCAACCTCCGGAGCCTTTCCCGGTCAGGAAAGGCGCGCACTCTCAAAGGCGGGCGAGCAGAGCCCTCCGCGTCTCCTCGTCGACGAAGGCCGCTTCGATTGCGGTGCGCGTCATGGCGTCGATCTCCGCATCGCCGAAGCCGAAAGCTTCGGCGGCAAGCGCATACTCCCGTTCGAGCGACGTATGAAAGAAAGGTGGATCATCCGAGCTGATCGTCACCTGCACGCCCGCTTCCTTCAGCCGGCGCAGCGGATGCGAAGCGAAATCGGGAAAGACCCGCAGTGCGATATTGGAGCCGGGGCAGATCTCGAGCACGGTGCCGAGATCGGCAAGCCGCTTCACCAGATCGAGGTCTTCGACGGCGCGCACACCATGGCCGATGCGCGCGGGGCGCACGGCATCAAGTGCATCGGCGACGCTGAAGGCGCCGCAAACCTCGCCGGCATGGATGGTGAGCCCCAGGCCGGCATCGCGGGCGATATCGAAGGCGCGGGCATAATCGGCGACGCGGCCCATGCGCTCTTCGCCGGCAAGATTGAAACCGGTGATCAACGGATTGCCGGCCTTGGCGGCATATTCGGCCGCACCGATCACGCTCTCCGGGCCGAAATGCCGCTCGCCGGTGACGATCAGCCGGGCCTCGATGCCGCTCTTTTCCCGAGCGCGCCGGATGCCTTCGCAGACACCCGCTATATAGGCATCGGCGCCGAGCCCGATGCGTTTGCCATGATCGGGTGAGACGATGAGTTCGCTGTAGATCGTGTTGATGGCGGCCAGTTCATCGAGATAGGTTTCGGTCAGAAGCGCATAGTCCTCCTCGGTCTTGTAGACCTCCGAAACCTTGTCGTAGCATTCGAGGAAGCTTGCGAAATCATGCCAGACATAGGCGCCGTCGCGAAGCTGCCCGCTGATGTCGATGCCGTATTTCCGCGCCTGCGCCTCGGTCAGGGCAGGCGGTGCCGCACCCTCCAGATGGCAGTGCAGCTCGACCTTCTTCAAATGCGATGTCACAGAAAACTCCTTCCGTGCGGTCCGGCCGGAATGCCGAGATGGCGCGCAATGCTTTCGCCTATATCGGCATAGGTGCGGCGTACGCCGATCGAACGCGACCTTATGCCGGGGCCATAGGCGATAACAGGCACGCGTTCGCGCGTATGGTCGGTGCCGCGCCAGGTCGGATCGCAGCCATGATCGGCGGTAAGCACGACGAGGTCGCCCAGCTTCAGCTTCTTGTGGACTTCGGGCAGGCGCGCATCGAAAGCTTCGAGGGCTGCGGCATATCCCGGCACGTCACGGCGATGGCCGTAATTCATGTCGAAATCGACGAAATTGGTGAAGACGAGATCGCCGTCCTCCGCTTCGTCGATCGCCGACAGCGTCGCATCCATCAGCGCCTCGTTGCCGTTTGCCTTGATCAGCCTGGAAATGCCCTGATGGGCGAAGATGTCGCCGATCTTTCCCACAGCATGCACATGCCGGCCGTGCTCAAGCAGCCGGTCGAGCAGCGTCGGCTCCGGCGGCAGCACCGAGAAGTCGCGCCGGTTTCCGGTGCGCTGGAAGGTGGAGGCCGAATGGCCGACGAAGGGCCGGGCGATGACGCGGCCAATATTGTAGGGATCAAGCAGTCCCCGGGCGATACGGCAGAAGGCGAGCAGCCGATCGAGGCCGAAATGCACCTCATGCGCCGCGACCTGGAAGACCGAATCCGAAGAGGTGTAGCAGATCGGCTTGCCGGTGCGGATATGGTCCTCGCCGAGCCGGGCGATGATATCGGTTCCCGAGGCATGACAATTGCCAAGAATGCCCGGCACTTCAGCCTGCCGGCACAGCGCCTCGATCAATTGCTGAGGGAAGGCGTCGCCCTCGGTCGGGAAATACCCCCAGTCGAAGCTGACCGGCGTGCCGGCGATCTCCCAATGGCCGGACGGCGTATCCTTGCCGCGCGAGATTTCGCTGGCGGCGCCATAAACGCCGTAAACCTTGTCCGGGACGGGCATGCCGGCGGGGAAACGGCCGGAGGCGGACCGTGCGATGTGCATCAATCCCAGTTCCGACATGTTGGGCAGGGAAAGCGGCCCGCCACGCAATCCGTCGCGATCGCCGGCTCCGGCTGCACAGAATTCGGCGATGTGACCGAGCGTATCGGCACCCTCGTCGCCATAGGCCGCCGCATCCGGCGCGCCGCCGACACCGAAGGAATCCAGAACGAAAAGAAAGGCACGCGCCATGTTACACCCGAGAGACCGATTCACCCCTCCGGTATGTCGGAAGCGGCTAAGGCCCAGGCATATAATGCCGCGGCCGGCTTGGCAAATTCGAGATCGTGAAGGCCGTCAGCAGTCGCCGCAGGGGATCGAATCGCCTTGCCGCTGGCGGTAGAAATAGCTGCGGCTGATGGTGATCGTGCGCATCCCATCCGGCATGAAGTTCGGCGCGAACAGGAACATTGTATAGGGAATGCTGAGTTCGGTGCGGACGAGGAAGCTGTTGGCCGTCTTCATGTCCGAGGGCACGTCGCTGACGGCGGTGTTCTTGGCATAGGGCACGCTCCCGTCCTGCGCCCAGGACCAGAGTACCTTCGCATTGGCGCTGGCGTCGACGGTAATCCCGGTGATCTTCAGCGTCAGCGAGGTCGAGTTGTAGGGCACGAAGATCGCGGTTGCGACCGACCGCATCTCTGCGAGCGTGCTCTTCGTGACCGATTGCTGCTGGGTGACAAGATCGGCGATCGAACCGGCGGCGCGGGTCGCACGCTTGGAGACGCTGAGGCCGATCGTGATCTCGAAAGCGCCGATATAGAGCATCACGAGCACGGGAAAGAGGATCGCAAATTCGATCGCGCCGGCGCCCTTGCGCTCTCGGATCAGCCGCCGCGCCGTCAGTGGCAGTCTGGTGAACGGGTTGCGCAATGCCATTATGGATACTGCTCGTTCTGGAAGGCCGCGGTCGCGATAATCAGATATTGCGTCGGCATCGAACCGTCGGAGGGACGGATCGTCGTGATGTAAGGCCGGACCAGATCCGTGATGATTTCCCAGCGATAGTAAGCGCGCACCATGTTGATCGTGCTGGCGCCGCCGGGCGTATATTTGATAGCGGCCGTATTGATGTCGGAATATCTGTCGGTGGAGAGCTTGGGGATTGTCGTCGGAATGGCCGAGAAGGCGGTGAAGGTCTGCACATCCAGGTAAAGCTTGCTCGGCGTGGCGGCCTCGGTCGCCGAGCAGCTGATCAGGATCGCGATCTCGCCGCAGAAGGCCTGACGGAATTGCGTTTGAGTCATATCGGTCGTACGGCCGAGATTGTAGGTGATCTGCCCGGTCCGCATCCGGCGGCTCATCGTATCGACGGCATTGGAGACGAGTTCTTCGGCGGCGAAAGCGATGAAGGTTTCGAGGATCGCGAAGATCACGACGAAATAAGGGATGGCAAGCAGGGCGAATTCGATCGCCGCCGCGCCGTCGCGAGAGCGGGCGGCAGCGCGAAACTGGGAAAAACGGAACGGCGCAAAGGCGCGCTCCTCATCCGTCTTCTGATCAACTACCGTCATTGCTTGGACCCGAGCGACATCTACCTGCCACACTAGGGTCCGTTCGTTGATTTTCCGTTTCAGTCCGATACGACGATTTTAACGAATGGCGAAGATCCGAGCCGAGCCGATCAGGGTGACGTGCCGCCGGCCGCTTGCTGCGCATGCTGCTCGCAGTTCGGCGTGCAGGACAGCACGGAGCGCTCCGTCTGCCGGTAGACGCGCACCGTGTTGCCCTCGTCGATCGACACCAGGATGCGCTCGTCGAGGATGGCATTGCCGTCGGCGTCGAGAAGTACGAGATTAGTCGTGCCGAAGCTGCGCCCTGTCAGGACGATCGTCTTGGCATCGGCGACGGTCGCGTCGGCGACCTTGGCATTGCCGACGATCACCTTGCTGACGGGGCGGTCGAGCTTCAGCACGCGCGCGTGATCCATATAGACGCGCAGCATGTCATCGTCTGCGGCCGCGGAAACTCCCGAAACACCGAAAACGGCGATCATGCCGGCAAAGAAAATGGTTTTGCCGCTCGATGACATTTGGTCCTCTTTCACGATCACAGCGCAATAGCGCATAGAATGGAAAAAAATGGTGAATGAAGCTTTAAACTCACCCAGTTGTTTCGAGGTGAGGCAGGATGATCCGATTTGGCACGCGCTCCGGGCAGTACACGTCCCAGTTGGGTGCGGCGCCTATGCTATTTCCAGATGAAACCCCCTCGTTACCCAGGAGTATCGTTAAATATTGAGAGAAATGAATAAGGTAATACTTACCCTACAGCGGCCTCTTATTGCCTTCACACCTCGTTAACTCTTTTTCTTAAGCCGATAGAAACGCCCATTCACTAGATTGCGGTCATCCGATCAACGGCAACAGTTGGCGGACGTGCTGAACATCAACTGGAGTTAGGAGTAACCATGACCAAGCTTTTTAGCCGTTTTCTGAAGGACGAATCCGGCGCGACCGCAATCGAATACGGCCTGATCGCTGCTCTCATTTCCGTCGCGCTCATCACCGGCGCAACGAGCCTCGGCGGCAAGATCGGCAACACGTTCAACGGCCTGAGCACCAAGATGGACGGCGCCACTTCGGCGGCCAACTAAGCGAGCTGCCGCGAAGCGGCATCTCCCATTCTGGCCGGAACTGCTCTGGCTGGTCTATCGAGCGGGCTCACGCGCCGTACGGCCGTGAGCCTTTTCGCATCTTACGATGATCGGGTATACGCATGATCGCAGCTGCAGTCTTTCTAATTCTGCCACTCTGCCTCGCCATGGCGGCCTTCTCGGATCTGTTCACCATGACGATCCCGAACCGCGTTTCCCTGATCCTTATCGTCTCGTTCCTCGTGCTCGCGCCGCTTTCCGGCCTGGGCCTAGCGGCAATCGGCATACATCTTGCCGCTGCCGCTATCGTGCTTGCCGCCTGTTTTGCGCTTTTTGCCTTCAATGTGATGGGCGGTGGGGACGCCAAGCTTCTGACCGCCACCGCGCTCTGGTTCGGCCTGAACCAATCCCTTGCCCTGCTGATGGCCGACGTCGCCATGATCGGCGGTCTCATCACCCTGCTCATCCTGCTGGTGAGAACGCAGTCGAACACCATTCTCGCCATCGGCCTGCCGGTCCCGAACTCGGTGCTGCTCGCCAAGAAGATCCCTTACGGCATCGCCATCGCAATCGGCGGCTTCATGGCCTTTCCGTCCTCACCGATCTTCATCGCCGCGCTGGAAAGCCTGAAATAACGGCATTTTAAATGCTCGTTAACTTAAAATGTAAGCGTTCCATTAACCATAATTATACCAATTGCTGAGCATTCTGCAGGGCGAACATATCGTGCCTTGAGGAATGATCGATGAAACCGGCCCGCCTGATAATCCTAGCTGTCGCCCTGGTGGCAGCCGGCCTCGCCGGCTTCCTGGCGATGCAAATGGCCGGAAGTGGCAGTGTCGTCACCCAGGTCCAGTCGGTCATCGAGAAAGAACCCACCGTCAACATCCTCGTCTCGAGCGCCAATCTGCCGGTCGGCGCAAGGCTGGGCGACGACACGGTGCATTGGATGGCCTGGCCGAAGGACGGGGTCGTCCAGGGATTCATCACCGATGCCGACAAGCCGGATGCGATCAAGGATCTGCAGGGCGCCGTCGTGCGTCTGCCGATCTTCGAAGGCGAGCCGATCCGGCCTGAAAAGGTCGCCGATTCCAGCAGCCGTATCCTGTCCTCGCTGTTGCCGGCCGGCAAACGCGCCGTTGCGACCGAGATATCCGTGGCAACGGGCGCCGGCGGCTTCATCCTGCCGAACGACCGCGTCGACGTCATCATGGTCCGCAAGGGTACCGAGGCTAACAAGCTCATCACCGAAACGGTGCTTAGTAATGTCCGCGTTCTCGCCATCGACCAACAGATCCAGGAAAAGGATGATGGCTCGAAGGCGGTGGTCGGCACCACTGCGACGCTCGAGCTTACGCCCGATCAAACGAAGGTTCTCGCCGTCGCCCAACAGATGGCCGATCGGCTGTCGCTCGCGCTGCGCTCGGTCGCCGATGCGCAGGAGCAGGATACCAGTGCCGCCGACTACCTGCTGAGCGGTGACAACGGCAGTGCGATCATTCAGGTCATCAAGTCGGGCTCCATCGTAACGGACGCCGGCGAAGCGCCGAAGCCGGAGTAAAGGGACGTGCAAATGGGCAATTCAACGCGGCGCGCCAAGCTTCTTCTGACAGGCAGCCTTTCGTTTGCGGTGAGCGTCACCGGCCTGGCGCCAGCCCCTTTCGGGCCGCTGCTCGCCCTCGATCAGGCGCGTGCCGATTCTGGAAACCTTATCCGCATCGCGCAGACCGGCCCCGACGCGCATCGTCGGCTGAAGCTCGGGTTGAACAAGGCCGTCGTCGTTGATCTGCCGGAGGATGCGCACGATATTCTCGTATCCGATCCGAGCATGGCCGATGCCGTCACCCGTACCTCGCGGCGCATCTATCTGTTCGGCAAGAAGGTCGGTCAGACGAATATTTTTGTCTTCGGCGCCGGCGGGCAGGAGATCATCAATCTCGATATCGAGATCGAACGCGACGTCTCCGGTCTCGAAGCCAATCTCCGCCGCTTCATTCCCGATTCCGCCATCAACGTCGAAATCGTCTCCGACAACATCGTCCTGACCGGCACCGTGCGCACCCCGCAGGACGCCACGCAGGCCGCCGATCTCGCCCAGGTTTTCCTGAAGGGCGGCGAGGCGACGACGAGAACGGAGACGGCGTCCGGCACTGGCGGCGACAGCGCGGTGGCGCTCTTTGCCGAAGGCCGGCAGACTTCCCAGGTCGTTAACCTGCTGAAGATCGAGGGTGAGGACCAGGTCACCCTCAAGGTCACGATCGCCGAGGTCCGTCGTGAGGTGCTGAAGCAGCTCGGCTTCGACAACCTGGTTTCCAATTCCTCCGGCATGACGGTCGCCCAGCTCGGCACTCCCAGCGCCGACAGCGCGACGGCGACGGTTGGCGGCGGCCTGGCGGCACTCTTCAAGAGCTCGATCGGCAAATACGATATCTCCACCTATCTCAATGCGCTGGAGCAGGCCAAGGTCGTCAGGACGCTTGCCGAGCCGACGCTGACGGCTATCTCCGGCCAGGCCGCGACCTTCAATTCCGGCGGCCAGCAGCTTTACTCGACGACCGACAGCGACGGCAATGTCACCGTCGTGCCCTTCAATTATGGTATCAACCTGGCCTTCAAGCCGGTTGTCCTGTCGTCGGGCCGCATCAGCTTGGAGATCAAGACCAACGTCTCCGAACCGGTGGCCGGCAGCGGCAACGCCACCTATCAGCGCCGTTCGGCAGAGACCTCGGTGGAGCTGCCCTCGGGCGGCTCGATCGCGCTCGCCGGCCTCATCCGCGACAACGTCTCCCAGACGATGGGCGGCACGCCCGGCGTTTCGAAGATTCCGCTGCTCGGAACGCTGTTCCGCCAGAAGGGCTTCGAACGTCAGGAAACCGAGCTCGTCATCATCGCAACGCCCTATCTGGTGCGTCCGGTGGCGCGCAATCAGCTGAACCGGCCGGACGACAATTTCAGCCCCGAGAACGACGGTGCGACCTTCTTCCTCAACCGTGTCAACAAGGTCTATGGCCGCCGCGAGGCACCCGTCGCGGATGCACAATTCCACGGCTCGATCGGGTTTATCTACAAATGAGTGGAGGGGCATCGGCAGCAATGGCACAGAACAGAGATCAGGCGATGGCCTTCATGACTTCGACGACACCCCGGCTCGCAATCTCCAAGGCGTTTTTCGTCACGGCCGCCGTTTCGGTGGCGATCCTTTCCGGATGCGCCGGCCCGCACGACCAGCTGACAACCGGCGGCATTCCGGATGATTACCGTGCCCGTCACCCGATCATCGTCACAGAGGCCGAGCAGACGGTGGATATTCCGGTTGCTTCCACCGATCGGCGCCTGACCATCGCCCAGCGCGATCTCATCCGCGGCTTTGCCGCAAACTATATCTCCCGCGCCTCGGGTCCGGTGTATGTATTGTCGCCGGAAGGCTCGCCGAATTCGGCAGCCGCCCATCAGCTGCGCAATCAGGTCCGCGCCGAGTTGGCGTCGAGAGGGATCGCGAGCTCGAAAATCATCAATACGTCCTATGCCGCCGCCGGTGCTGGCGATGCGGCGCCGATCCGCCTGAGCTTCACCGGCACGACCGCGGTCACCACGCAGTGCGGTCAGTGGCCGAAGGACATTTCGAACGATTTCGCCAATCAGAATTACTATAATTTCGGCTGCGCCACGCAGAACAACCTCGCCGCCCAGGTCGCCAATCCGGAGGACCTGGTGGCGCCTCGCGGCATGACGCCGATCGACGCGCAGCGGCGCAACAATGCGATCCAGGAATACCGAACGACGACATCGACGATCGAGGATGTCGCCGGCAGCGACAGCAGCTTCTGAGGCGAGACGGGACGATGAGCGCCATCGAATACGAGATCAAGAATCCCAGCGAGCTTCGTCACGCCGAAGAGGCGGTGCGCATGGCGGATCTGGAAGCCATGCGGCCGCTGCCGCGCATTTCCGTTCACGCCTTCTGCGAGAGCGAGACCCTGCAGCATGTCATGGAACGCTGTGCCAATGACCGGCGCATGGCGAAGGTGAGCCTGCGCATCACCAGCGGCGGCATCGCCGCTGCCGCCAATATGTTTTCCGGTGCGCCGACGCCGAACCTCATCATCCTCGAGACCAAGGCGAATGTCGGAAGCCTCCTTGCCGAGCTCGCCCCGCTCGCCGCGGTCTGCGATCCGACCACCAAGGTCGTCATCGTCGGCTACTATAACGATATCGGACTGTATCGCGAGTTGATCCGCAACGGCATTTCCGAATACATGGTCCAGCCCGTCGCCATGCCCGATATCCTTGCGGCGATGGCCTCGATCTTCGTCGATCCGGAAGCCGAGCCGCTCGGCCGCAGTATCGCCTTCATCGGCTCGAAGGGCGGCACCGGCGCTTCCACCATCGCCCATAATTGCGCTTTCGGCATTTCCAATCTCTTCTCCACCGAGACGATCCTCGCCGACCTCGACCTTCCCTATGGCACGGCGAATATCGACTTCGACCAGGATCCGGCCCAGGGCATCGCCGAGGCGGTCTTCGCGCCCGACCGTCTCGACGAGGTCTTCCTCGACCGCCTGCTGACGAAATGTTCCGAGCATCTGTCGCTGCTCGCCGCACCCTCGCTGCTCGACCGCGCCTATGATTTCGACGGCCAGGCCTTCCAGCCGGTGCTCGACGTCCTGCAGCGCAGCGCCCCCGTCACCGTGCTCGACGTTCCGCATGCATGGTCGGAATGGACCCGCTCGGTGCTGGCGAGCGTCGACGAGGTGGTCATCGCGGCCGTTCCCGATCTTGCCAACCTGCGCAACACCAAAAACATGCTGGATGCGCTGCGCAAGATGCGGCCGAATGATAAGCCGCCGCATCTCATTCTCAATCAGGTCGGCATGCCGAAACGTCCCGAGATCTCACCGTCGGATTTCTGCGAGCCTTTGGAGATCGATCCGATCGCGATCATCCCCTTCGATATCAACCTCTTCGGCAACGCCGCCAACAGCGGCCGGATGATCTCGGAAGTCGATCCCAGGTCGCCGACGGCGGAAACCTTTTCGCAGATATCGCACATCGTCACCGGCCGAGCGGCGATCAGGAAGGCGAAGAAGGGCGGCCTGCTGGGCCTCCTGAAGCGCAAGTAACGACAAGAACGAGCAGATTGGATCGAGGGCATGTTTGGAAAACGCGGAAACGAAGGTTTCGGAAAGGCTGGGGGTGCGATCGCTTCTCCGCCGCCGGCTCCGGCCGCGCCCGCATCCGCACCCGTGGCATCCTCTCCCTCCATTCTGGTCGAACCCTCGCGCGAGAACCAGCGCCAGCAGGTGACGCCGCCGCCGATGCAGGCGCCGCAACGTAAGCGCCCCGTTCGCACCGACGAATATTACGACACCAAACAGCAGGTCTTTTCTGCACTGATCGACACGATCGATCTCTCGCAGCTTTCCAAGCTCGACGGCGAAAGCGCGCGCGAGGAAATCCGCGACATCGTCAACGACATCATCACCATCAAGAATTTCGCGATGTCGATCTCCGAGCAGGAAGAGCTGCTCGAAGATATCTGCAACGACGTCCTCGGCTACGGTCCGCTGGAGCCGCTGCTGGCGCGCGACGACATCGCCGACATCATGGTCAACGGCGCTGGCCAGACCTTCATCGAAGTCGGCGGCAAGACGATCGAATCGGAAATCCGTTTTCGCGACAACGCGCAGCTTCTTTCCATCTGTCAGCGGATTGTTAGCCAGGTCGGCCGGCGCGTCGACGAATCGAGCCCGATCTGCGACGCGCGCCTGCCCGATGGCTCGCGCGTCAACGTCATCGCGCCGCCGCTGTCGATCGACGGGCCGGCGCTCACCATCCGCAAGTTCAAGAAAGACAAGCTGACGCTCGATCAGCTCGTCCGTTTCGGTGCAATCACGCCGGAAGGCGCGACCGTGCTGCAGATCATCGGGCGAGTGCGCTGCAACGTCATCATTTCAGGCGGCACGGGTTCGGGCAAAACGACCCTCCTGAACTGCCTGACCAATTATATCGACCGCGACGAGCGCGTCATCACCTGCGAGGATACGGCCGAACTGCAGCTGCAGCAGCCGCATGTCGTGCGTCTGGAAACGCGCCCGCCGAATATCGAAGGCGAGGGCGAGATCACTATGCGCGATCTCGTCAAGAACTGCCTGCGTATGCGCCCCGAGCGCATCATCGTCGGCGAAGTGCGCGGACCCGAGGTATTCGACCTGCTGCAGGCGATGAACACCGGTCACGACGGCTCGATGGGCACGATCCACGCCAACACCCCGCGTGAATGCCTGAGCCGTATCGAATCGATGATCGCCATGGGCGGCTTCACGCTACCGGCAAAGACGGTGCGCGAGATCATCTCCACCTCGGTCGACGTCATCATCCAGGCGGCGCGCCTGCGCGACGGTTCGCGCCGCATCACTCAGATCACCGAGGTGATCGGCATGGAAGGCGACGTCATCATCACCCAGGATCTGATGCGCTACGAGATCGAAGGCGAAGACGCGGGCGGCCGATTGATCGGCCGGCACATGTCGACCGGCGTCGGCAAGCCGCATTTCTGGGATCGGGCTCGTTACTTCAACGAGGAAAAGCGCCTGGCCGCCGCCCTCGACGCGATGGAAGCGAAAACCAAGGATTAGGCTGATGTTCGGGTTCGATCCGGTAGTCCTGGCAATCGTCGTCCTCGCTGCAGTTTCCGCGGCGGCGGTCGCCTATGCCCTGATGTTTTCCCGGATCGAGGCCGACAAGAAATCGGCAAGCCGCATCAATCGTGTGAAATCGGCAGAGGTCGACCGGGTCAAGGTCAAGGCTGCTCGCGACCGCGTGCAGGAACTGTCGAAGCGGCGCAAGTCGGTGCAGGACAATCTGAAGGATCTGGAAAAACGCCAGCACGAAAAAACCCGTAAGACCCTGTCGATGAAATCCCGCCTGTTGCAGGCCGGCCTGCCGATCAGCGTGGGGAAATTCTATCTCATCAGTGCCATCTTCGCCTCGGTGCTGCTGTTCGGGGCCTTCGTCGTCGGCGCATCTTGGATGGTCATGATCGGCATTGCCGTCGTTGCCGGTCTCGGCCTGCCGCGCTGGGTTCTCGGCTTCCTGATCAAGCGCCGCCAGAACAAATTCCTCAACGAGCTCCCGAATGCACTCGACGTCATCACCCGCTCGATCAAGTCAGGTCTGCCGCTCAACGATGCGATCCGGCTGATCGGAACCGAAGGCACCGAGCCGGTCAAGAGCGAGTTCCGGCGAGTAATCGAGGCGCAGCAGGTGGGCCTCAGCATTCCCGACGCCTGCGCCCGCATGACGCTCCACATGCCGCTCCAGGAAGTCAACTTCTTCGCGATCGTCATCGCCATCCAGTCGCAGGCGGGCGGCAATCTGTCGGAAGCGATCGGCAACCTCTCCAAGGTGCTACGCGAGCGCCGGAAGATGAAGGCCAAGGTGTCGGCGCTGTCGATGGAAGCCAAGGCGTCGGCCGTCATCATCGGCGCGCTGCCCTTCATCGTCGCGACCCTCGTCTACCTCACCTCGCCGAACTACATGATGATCCTTTTTACCGATCCGCGCGGTCATTTCATCATGGGTGTCTCGGCGATCTGGATGTCGATCGGCATCTTCGTCATGCGCAACATGGTCAATTTTGACATCTAGCGGAAGGAAGCACCATGTCGCAGGACCTCGCCGCAACGCTGACCAATCCGGGCATGCTGATCGCCATCTTTGTCGCGATCGCCGTCTTCGCCACTTTCTACACGATCGCCATCCCCTTTTTCGAGCGCGGCGATCTCACCAAGCGCATGAAGGCTGTTTCGACCGAGCGCGAGCAGATCCGCGCCCGCGAACGCGCCCGCATGAATACCGATCCGGCCGGCAAGGCGTCGCTCCGCAGCCAGAACAATCGCTCGGTCCGCCAGATCGTCGAGCGGTTCAACCTGCGCCAGGCGCTGGTCGACGAAAATACGGTCAACAAGCTGCGTGCCGCCGGTTTCCGCTCGGAGAATGCGCTGAATACCTTCCTTGTCGCGCGCTTCCTGCTGCCCTTCCTCTTCCTGGCGCTTGCCGCCTTCTGGGTCTTCGGCCTCGGCAACCTCGCCGAAAGGGGCATGCCTATCCGCCTCTTTGCCGTCATCGGCATCGGCTATGTCGGTTTCTACGCGCCCAACATCTATATCTCCAACCGCATGGGCAAGCGTCAGCATTCGATCAAGCGCGCCTGGCCGGATGCGTTGGACCTGATGCTGATCTGCGTCGAATCCGGTATCTCGATCGAGGCGGCGATGCGTCGCGTGTCGGAGGAACTTGGCGAGCAGTCGCCGCCGCTCGCCGAAGAGATGGTCCTGACGACGGCAGAGCTTTCCTTCCTGCCGGATCGCCGGGTGGCGCTGGAAAACCTTGCCACGCGCACCCAGATCGAACTGGTGCGGTCGGTGACTCAGGCGCTGATCCAGGCCGATCGCTACGGCACGCCGGTCGCCCAAGCGCTGCGCGTTCTCGCTCAGGAAGGGCGCGACGAGCGCATGAACGAGGCGGAAAAGAAGGCGGCCGCCCTGCCGCCGAAACTGACGGTGCCGATGATTCTGTTCTTCCTGCCGGTGCTGATCGCCGTTATCCTCGGCCCGGCCGGCATCCAGGTGGCGGACAAGTTCTGACGGGTGCGCGGACGATATGTCGTCCGTGCCCGTGACGGGCGCCGGCATAGCTGCTAAACGGGATGGACGATGATCGGCTGCGCGGAGGCCGTGCGTCTCTGACGCCTTCCATACCGAAAGAGAGGTTCACATGTCTTCTCAGGGCATTTTCATCAGCATCATGGCAGCCCTGGTGGTCGGCGCCATGAGCCCCGGCCCGAGCTTCGTCGTCGTCTCCAGGATCGCCATTTCACGGTCACGGCTGGACGGACTTGCGGCCGCGCTGGGCATGGGCGCCGGTGGTGTGGTGTTTGCCGTGCTGGCGCTCGCCGGGCTGACGGCGCTGCTATCTCAATTCGAATGGCTCTATATCCTGCTGAAGGTCGCAGGCGGCGCCTATCTCGTCTATATCGCCGTCAATATCTGGAAAGGCGCCGGTCGGCCGCTCGAGGTTTCCGACGCCGTCCATGGCCGCCGCGCGCCGATGCGCAGCTTCACGACCGCGCTCCTGACCCAGCTCAGCAACCCGAAGACCATCATCGTCTATGCCAGCCTGTTTGCCGCGCTTTTACCGAGGACGGTGCCGCTCGATCTCATCTTCGCCCTGCCGCTCGGTGTCTTTGCGGTGGAGGCGGGCTGGTATTCGATCGTGGCGCTCGCTTTTTCGGCCCGCCATCCGCGGCGGCTCTATCTCCATGCCAAGGGCTGGATCGACCGGGCCGCCGGCGCCGTCATGGGCGGCCTCGGTCTCCGTCTCATCCTTTCGGGCCTCAGCGTCCGCTGAACACGGTTTAGTTGGTATTGCTGCCGTCCGCCGCGCCCGGCGTCTTGTCCTTGGCGGCGAGCTTCTGCCAGGAATTCTGCTGCGAGAGCATGCCCCTGAGATAGGCGACATTGGCATCGGCCTGCTGCGGCGAAAGTTCGCGCCGCGCGATCTGCTCGGCTTCCGGGAAACGTCCCTGCAGGCCGACGACGAGGGCAAGGTTCTGCCTGACGCGGCTGTCGGCGTTTGGTTGGCCGGCGGCCGAGCGCAGATAGGTTTCGGCCGTGCGCAGGTCGCCGGTCAGCACGTAGGACATTCCGAGATTGGAAAGGATGGACGGTTCGTTCGGCTGAATGTCGAGCGCGTCGCGGTAGCGCTGCCTGGCCTCGCTTGCCCGGCCCATCTGATCGAGGATCGCGCCTTGGGCCGAGATCAGCCTCCAGTCCGGACGATCCGGTGTCTGGGCCCGGCCGATCGTGTCGAGCGCCTGCTGGAACTGTCCGGCTGCCGCTTGCGCCTTGCCATAGGCGGCCAGCACGGTGCGGTCGCCGGGATTGGCGATCGCCACCTGCTGCATGACGGCGAGCGCCTGCGCGTCACGGCCGTTCATGCGCAGCAGATTGGCATAGTTGACGCCGGTGACGGGATCGCGCGGGTTCTTGTCATAGGCCTGGCCGAGCCGATCCGTTGCCGAGCGCAGCTCGGTCGCGTCCATCTCTTCGACCGGCTTGGTGAGTTTCGGCACCGAGCCTGTCGTCATCCGGTCCTTCGTCGTCGTCGAGCAGCCCGCCAGCGCAAGGACGATCAGCGACGCCGCGACGCCCTGCAGGAAGCGATTGGTGGATATGGTGGTGAGCGAGGCAGGCATGACGCGTTCCTGATTCCGAAATCGGCGCCTGACCTCGAACGCGGAACAGGGAAAGGTTTGACGCAATCTTCGCTCCAGCAATAGTCTGTTAACCCTAACAGACCGTTAAGGAGTGATTCCTGACGACCGCCGAAGGACAATCATGGCCCCCTATCAGTTCATCGAAAGACCGACCCCCTTCAACACGAAGGGCGGTTCGACGCTGCCGATCTTTGCCGTCACACCCGCCCATATCGAGACCGGCACAATCGATCCGATCGCCCTCGACTGGGCGAAAAAGGCAGGGTTCAAGGCAGAGAGCGGATCGCTGCTGCTGATCCCGACCGCCGAAGGCCATCTCGGCGGCGCGCTTTTCGGCCTCGGCACCAATCCGTCCGAACAGCCCTATATCGCCGGCAGACTCCCGCGTGCGCTGCCGGCCGGCGACTGGCACATCGAGACCGCGCCGCTGACGGCAAATCGCCTGGCCCTCGGCTTCGGGCTCGGCAGCTACCGTTTCGACCGCTATAAATCGGAAAAATCTCCACCTGCGACAATGCTCATTCCGAGCGATGCCGACGGCGCCGACATCAAGCGCCAGCTCGCCGGCGTCTTTCTCGCCCGCGATCTCATCAATACGCCGACGAACGACATGGGGCCGGACCAGCTCGAGGCGGCTTTCCGCGGCCTGGCTCAGCATTACAAGGCGGAAGTATCGGTGATAACAGGTGACGCACTGCTTGAGCAAAACTTCCCGCTCGTCCATACCGTCGGCCGCGCCAGCGCCGATGCGCCGCGCCTTCTCGAACTGCGCTGGGGCAAGAAGGGCCATCGCAAGGTGACGCTCGTCGGCAAGGGCGTCTGCTTCGATACCGGCGGTCTCGACATCAAGCCTGCTGCTTCGATGCTGCTGATGAAGAAGGACATGGGCGGCGCCGCCAACGTCATGGGGCTCGCCCTGATGATCATGGACGCCAAGCTGAAGGTCGATCTGCGTGTCATCGTCCCGGTCGTCGAAAACGCGATCTCCTCCAACGCCTTCCGCCCAGGCGACATTTATCGCAGCCGCAAGGGCCTCACCGTCCAGATCGACAATACCGACGCCGAGGGCCGCCTGATCCTGGCCGACGCGCTCGCCTATGCCGACGAGGAGGAACCCGAGCTCTTGATCGACATGGCGACGCTGACCGGTGCCGCTCGCGTTGCGCTGGGTCCGGATCTTCCGCCCTTCTTCACCGACGACGCCAATCTGGCGCATGACCTGACCGAAGCGAGCCTGGAAACGGACGATCCGATCTGGCGCTTGCCGCTCTATCCCGGCTACGAAAAGGATATCCGCGCCAAATTCGCCGATCTCACCAACGCGCCGGCCGGCGGCATGGCGGGATCGATCACCGCTGCGCTCTTCCTCAAGCGTTTCGTCAGCAAGACGAAGAGCTGGGCGCATTTCGATATTTACGGATGGGCCCAGTCTGAACGGCCGCATTCGCCGGGCGGCGGCGAAGCCCAGGCGATCCGCGCGCTCTTTCATCATATCCGCACCGGCCTGCGCTAGAGCATGATGCCGAAAAGTGTAAGCGGTTTTCGGATGACATCATGCTCTAACTCTTTAATTTAGAACAGGATTCAGATTTTAGGCCAATGGGCCTAAAATCATCCTGTTCTAAGGCACGTCGGCCGAAACCGCGCTGGCGTTGGACAGAGGGCGATCGTTAAAATTTTATTCACCTTGCCGGACGGCAATTGCCGGCCGCCCTTGCATGTCCATGGCAACTGCCGGAAAATGAAACGCTAGCGTAACGATTTTCCGGAGGGGCCGTGCCGATCGAACTGACCGCCTCGCAGGCGCTGGGGCTCTGGCATGGCGTGGCGCTCGATCAGGTGCGCCTTGACGATCGCGATTTGACGTTGCGCCAGATGGCGATCCTGCTGCATATTTATCTGGTGCCGCCGCCCCACACCGTGCGCGGGCTTGCCGCCACGCTCGGTGTCACCAAGCCGGTCATCACCCGCGCGCTGGACACGATGGGCGAGATGGGCCTGGTCGATCGCGTGCGCGACGATGCCGACCGGCGCAACGTCATCATCAAGCGCACCGTCGGCGGCGCGCTTTACCTGGAAAAGCTCGGCGATCTCGTCCGGGAGCAGGGCCGCCGTCTGCCGATCTGAACGGGCGATCTGAAAGGAATGGGAATGACGATGTTCGACCGCCGCCTGCATGCCTATAGGCCCGATCTCGCGGAAGCAGAACTCGAAGGCAAGGTGGAGGCGTCGCGCTTCGTGGAAGGCGCCCCCGCGCGCGTCGCCGTTCCCGTCATTGCCTTGCGCCCCGAGCCGGCGCTTGCGCGCGGCATTGATACGGAGCTGCTCCTTGGCGAGCAGGTGACGGTTTTCGATCGCGCCGACGGCTGGTGCTGGGTGAAAGCCGCTTCGGACGGTTATGTCGGTTATCTCCCCGCAGACGCGCTCTCGCAAATTGACCCGGCACCGACCCATATCGTCACCGTCGCGCGCACCTTCCTCTACCCGGAGCCCGAACTGCGCAAGCCGCACCTGACGACGCTTTCGATGGGAAGCCGCGTTCACGTCGCCGGCGAGGCGGAAGCGCGGGGCAATCATTATGTCGTGCTTGAGGATGGAACCGCGATCTTCGCCAGGCACGTCCAGCCGATCGGCGCTCTCGACGGTGCCGATTATGTCGAGATCGCCGCCCGATTCCTGGAGACGCCCTATCTCTGGGGCGGGCGCTCCGGTCTCGGCATCGATTGCTCCGGCCTCGTCCAGCTTGCGATGCTGATGACCGGCCGACAGGCGCCGCGCGATACCGACATGCAGGCAGCCGGCCTCGGCGAAGCGATCGACCGCTCCGAAATCCGTCGTGGTGACCTGGTGTTCTGGAAGGGCCATGTGGCGATTTTCGAGGATCCGCAGACCATCCTTCATGCCAATGGTCACAGCATGACGGTGGCGCGCGAGAATTTCGAGGCCGCCGTCGAGCGCATAGGCTCGCTCTACCAACAGCCGACCGGCTATCGCCGCCCGTTCAAGTGACTGGTGGCCGCGGCCAGGCGCTTACGCCGCCCGTCCAGTCTTCGAAGGCTTTCGACAGCTTGAGGACCCGCATGTCGTCGAAGCGTGGCCCGACGATCTGCAGCCCGATCGGCATGCCCGACCGGGAGAAGCCGCAATTGATCGAGGCGGCCGGCTGTTCCGACATGTTCCATGGCACGGTGAAGGCGATATGTTCGAACGGCCTTGCCGGATCGTTGGTCGGCGATGCCCATTCGGCCGGATAGGAAATGATCGGGTTGGTCGGCGAGAGCAGCGCGTCGATCGTGGTGAACAGCTGTCCGCAGCTCCTGCGCATTTCGATCGTCTGGTTGAAACCTCTAACCGCATCGACGCCGCTGACATCGGCGCCGGCCTTCGCCCAATCGCCTATATAGGGCAGGATACTGTCGCGCCGCTCTTCGTCCAGGCCTGCGATATCGCTCCAGAGGCGGGCGCGCCAGAAGCTGTCGAGCCCGTCAAGCATGGCGCGCGTCAGCACCGGTTGGACGGCTATGATGGTGGCGCCGGCCTTCTCGAAACCTTTTGCCGCCGCTTCGACCGCGCCCGTGATTTCGTCATCCACCGCAAGCCCGCAGCCGGCATCGAGCATCAGGCCGATCTTCATGCCTGACATGTCGATCTCGAGATCCATCCAGTTGAAATCGTTCGGCGGCAGGCTGGTGCCGTCGCGCCAGTCCGGCCGTGACAGCGTCGCCATGGAAAAGGCCGCATCCTCGACCCTGCGCGTCATCGGGCCGAGGCAGCGCCCGACATAATAGGGATCGGCCGGGATGCGCCCATGGCTCGGCTTGTAGCCGAAGATGCCGGTCCAGCCGGCGGGCAGGCGCACCGAGCCGCCGATATCCGTGCCGATATGCAGCGGCCCGTAGCCGGCCGCCGCCGCGCCGGCAGCCCCGGCGCTCGAACCGCCGGGATTCTGTGTGATGTTCCATGGATTGCGGCTAAGGGGATGAAAGCTCGAAAGGCCGGAGGAAAGCATGCCGTAATCGGGGCAGGTGGTCTTGGCGAAGATTACCGCGCCATCCTCCCGCAGCCGGGCGGCGGCCGGCGCATCGGCTTCCGCCGGTTTCAGCTCCACCGCCTTGGTGCCGAACGGCACCGGCTGGCCCTTCGTGGCGATCAATTCCTTCAGCGTCACCGGAATGCCGTCGAGCGCGCCGAGCGGCCGTCCCTTCGCCCACCGCGCCGTCGATGCTTTCGCCTGCGCACGCGCCGCTTCCGGATCGTAGAGGTAGAGCGCTGAAATCGACGGCTCCCAGGCGGCGATATGGTCTTCGAGCGCGAGCCAGTATTCCAGCGGCGAAAGGCTTTTATCGGCGAAGCGCCGTCTGAGCTCGCGGATGGTCAGATGGGTGTCGCTCATGGCCTCGGTCCTGGGCTTTTTGTCTCGGGAGGACATCAGCGGCTTGCCTCGCGTGGATCGAGAAGGTCGCGCAAGCCGTCGCCGAGCACGTTGAAGCCGAGGACAGCAAGCGCGATGGCAAGGCCCGGCAGGATCGCCAGCCAGGGGGCCAGCGCCAGATAGGTTTGCGCATCGGCGAGCATCCGGCCCCATGTCGGCGCCGGCGGTGCCATGCCGAGTCCGAGAAAGCTGAGACCGGCTTCGGTCAGGATCGCCAGCCCGAGCTGGATCGCCCCATGCACGATGATCTGGCTGATGATATTCGGCAGCACATGGCGCAGCGAAATGGTCAGGCGCGTATTGCCGATCGCGCGCGCCGCCGTCACATAATCCCGGCTCCAGGCCTGCAGCGAGGTCGCAAGCGTCACCCTGGCAAAGACCGGGATCATGAAGACGGCGATCGCGGCGATCGCGGTGAACCGGCCCGGCCCGAGAAAGGCGCCGAGCACCATCGCCGACAGGATTGGCGGCAAGGCAAAAATGACGTCGCAGATGCGCATCAGCAGCGCTTCGAAAGGACCGCGGATCGCCGCCGCCGAAACGCCGGCGATCGAACCGAGCGTCCCGCCGATCGCAACCGCGCTGATGGCGATCGACAGCGAATTCCAGCATCCCGCCATCAGCATCGACAGCACGTCGCGGCCGAACTGGTCGGTGCCGAGCAGGCCGAAGGCGAGCGGCGGCTGCAGTTTGTGGACGATCTGCATCTTTGCCGGCGGCAGCGGCGTCCAGACGAGCGACAGCAGCGCAACGGCGATCAGCAGGCCGACGATGACAGCACCCGAGATCAGGTTCTTTCGCCGGCTAAGTCTAGGTGCCGGACGACGGCGGGCAATGGCCGTGAATGTGATCGGTGCCATCTGTCAGGCCGCCTTTCTCATCCTGGGATCGATCGCTAGATAGGAGAGATCGACGATGAAGTTCACCACGATGACGAGGGCGGCGAAGAACAGCACGACATCCTGCATGACGATGATGTCGCGCTGGGCAAGCGCCTGCAGCGCAAGCCGCCCGAGGCCGGGCAGGTTGAAGACGTTTTCCACCAGCACCGCGCCGGCGACGAGAAAGGTGAACTGCAGCCCGATCATGGTGAGGATCGGGATCAGCGCGTTCGGCACGACGTGCCGCCATAACACCGCGCTGCGTGAAAGCCCTTTGGCCACCGCGGTGCGGGCAAAATCCTCATGCATCGTCTCGAGCACGGCCGAACGCGCCACCCGCGTCAACACGCCCGCCTGCGGCATTGCCAGTGCGACCGCCGGCAGAATAAGCGCCTGCAGTGCCGGCAGCAGACCGGCGCCCCAGCCCGGGAAACCGCCGGCCGGCATCAGTCTGAGCATCGTCGAAAACAGAATGATTAGGAGCAGCGCCACCCAGAAAGCCGGCATGGCGATGCTGATCTGTGAAAACAGCGCTGCGGCGATATCGAAGACGCGGCCGCGGCGCGAGGCCGCCAGCACCCCGAGTGGCAGGGCGATCGCCACCGAAAGTGCGATCGCCATCAACGCCAGCGGCAGCGTCACCGCCAGCCGCTCGACGATCAATCCCGCGACCGGAACACCATAGGTGTAGGATTGGCCGAGATCGCCTGACAATACGCCCGCCAACCATTGCCCGTAACGCAGGATGAGCGGCTGGTCGAGTCCGAGATCATGGCGCAGCGCCGCTAAGGTCTCCGGGCTTGCCGAGGTGCCGAGCATGATCGAAGCGGGATCGCCGGGCAGGAGATCCATGACGGTGAAGATCAGCAGCGAGACGATGAGAAGCGTGATGACAAGGCCGGCAAAGCGGCGGGTAAGGAGGGCGATCATGTGGGCCACGCTGCCGAGGTGGCACGGCGGCTCTCCCATGGGCTGGCGTTGGATTTGGCAAGAAGTTCAACCCCACTCTCTCTCATCCTCGGCCTTGAGCCGAGGATCCATGTCGCGGCTGTTGGTGGGTGCCGTGTGGATGCTCGGCTCAAGGCCGAGCATGACGGAGGGTGGGGCGGGTGGAAGGAGCCATCTAAGGCGCTGGCGCCAGGAGTGCCGTCCAGCGAAATCAAACCATCTCGGCCCCAGCTGAATGGAGTTGGCGAGCCAGGGGAAGGGCTGCACGCTGTATCGGCCAAATACATCTCGGATCTGTCCAAGGCCATCCCCTTTATTGCGTCACCACCCGGCCCGCCGCCTCACTCCTCCCAGGAAACCCCGGACAGCACGTTGGAAGGGATCGGCTCGTTCTCCCACAGCCCCTTCAGCTTCCTGTCCCAGACGCCGAGTTTCGGCATGACGAAGAGGTAGAGCGCCGGCACGTCCTCGGCGAGGATCTTCTGCGCTTGCGCATAGATCGCATTCTGCGCGGCGGGATCGGCCGTCTCCTGGACCTTCTTCATCAGCGCGTTGAAATCAGGGTTCTTGTAGTTGAAATAATAGGGATCGCGGGCATAGATGTCGATGTCGAGCGGTTCGGCATGGGCAACGATCGTCATGTCGAAGTTGCGGTCCTTCATGATGTCCTGGACCCATTTCGCCGGAAATTCCGTCGGCTCGATATTCATCGTCACGCCGATCTCGGCAAACATCGCCTGCATCACCTGAGCGCTGCGCGGCGCATAAGCCATCTGCGGCGATTTGATCGTGAAGGTGAAGCCGTTGGGATAGCCGGCTTCGGCCAGCAGCGCCTTGGCCTTCTCGACGTCATAGGGCAGCACGCCGGTCATATCCTGATAGCCCGGATCGTTCGGCGTGTAATGGCTGCCGATCGGCGTGCCGAGGCCCGACCACGCGCCGTCGATCACCGTCTTGCGGTCGATCGCCATCATCAGCGCCTGGCGCACGCGCTTGTCGTCGAACGGCTTCCTGGCATTGTTCATGCCGGCGACGACTTTAAGCTCGGTATTACCGATCCTGGTGACGAGCCTGGCATCGCCGTCGAACGAACTCATCAGCTCGGGTGCGGCAAATTCCGGAAAGGCGTCGAGATCGCCCGATTTCAGCGCAGCCGCCTGCGCCTGTGGATCGGCGATGAAGCGGAAGGTCACCTTGTCGAGCTTGGCGGCGGCATCCTTGTTCCAGTAGTCGGCATTTCTGGCGAGTTCGACCTTGTCGCCCTTCGCCCAACCGGCGAATTTGAAGGGACCGGTGCCGATCGGTGTCGTCTTGTCGTCGGCCGCCGTCTTCGGCGCGACCATGACAGAGGCCGGCCAGCCGAGCCAATAGATCAGGCTGCCGGTCGGCGCTGAGAGATGCAGCACCAGCGTTTCGGCATCGGGCGTTTCGATCGAGGCGATCGAGGCGAAGAAACGCTTCTGCGGATTGACCGAATCCGCGCCGCGGGCGCGGTCGAGCGAAAACTTGGCGCTGGCGGCATCGAAGGCCTCGCCGTCGTGGAATTTGACACCGGTCTGCAGCTTGAACGTATATGTCAGGCCGTCGGGCGAGACCTCCCAGCTTTTGGCCAGCTGCGGCTGAACCTTGCCGGCCTGGTCGATCCTCACCAGTCCCTCGAACACGTTCTGCCAGGTGACCTGGCCGATTGCGACGGGGGCTGCGATCGTCGGGTCGAGCCCGGTCGGCTCGACGCTCATGCCAAGGTTGAGGGTGGTTTTCGCCGCTTCCGCCGGCGTCATCGCCGTCATCATCAGACCGGCCGAAAGCGCAGCGCCAAGGGAAAGCCGCCGGACGAAACGTCCCGAAGGCGCAAACGAAACCTTATTCATCATGCCCATTCCACCAGGTTGCGACCATAAGGCGTGCCGCGATCTTTCAGATCTGCCTGCCGCTTCCGGTCTTTGTTGTCCGCATGTCTTTGACGCAAACACTGCACAGTTTTGCGAGACATGTTTATGCAATCAATGACCGTCAGGATAGCGGTCGCGCCACGCCTTCTGCGCGCCTTCGGCCGGAAGGGCGCTCGCCTCGTAGACGCCGCGGGCGATCGCCCGCGCCATCACGATGGTGGCGAGGTGGCAAAGCTCCATCAGGCTTGCCATGTCGTCTCGTCGATGCCTGCCGGTCGAAGCGGCAAAGACGGTGTCGCCGTCGAGCGGCAGATGCGCCGGCAAAAGCGCCCGGGCGAAGCCGTCATGGCCGGCAAGCGAAAGCCGATGCGCCTCCGCCTTCGTCAGCTGCGCGTCGGTGACCACCGCACCGATCGTCGTCGCCGGCGTGTTCATCCCCTTGAGCCGCATCCGGTGGTCGGTCACGACAGGCATGCCGAGCCCGCCGAATTCGCCGTCCTTCTCGAAGGGCGCCGCCCAGAAATGCGGCCCGTCGCCGATCGTTGCCGAGCCGAGCGCGTTGACGGCGACAACAGCCGCGATGCGGTGCCCGGCGCTGCTGACCGCGCTGGCCGAACCGAGCCCGCCCTTGACGGTGGCCGTTGTCGCCCCCGTCCCGGCGCCGGCGGTGCCGAGCGCGAATACGCCCTTGGCGGCCGCCTTCAACGCCGCATAGCCCATGTCCCGATAGGGTGAATGCAGCCCCCAATCCTTATCGCCGCCGTTCAGCAGGTCCATCAGGATCGCCTGCGGCACGATCGGTATGCGCACCGAACCAACCGCAAAACCGCGGCCGATCTCGCGCAATCCCGCCTGCACGCCACCGGCGGCATCAAGCCCGAAAGCCGAGCCGCCGGAAAGCACGAAGGCGTCCACGGCGCTGACGGTCATCGACGGGTCGAGCAGGCCGGTGTCGCGCCCGCCCGGCGCGCCGCCGAGCACTGTGCCGGATGCGATGGCCGGCTCGTCGAAGACGATGACCGTGACGCCGGAGCCGAGGGTGAGATCGGTCGCATGGCCGACGGCGACGCCATCAATATCGGTGATCAGGTTGAGAAGCTCAGGCAAGGGCGGATCCTTGTGCACGAAGGGCCGCCGATAGGACTGCAATTGTCCTCAAAAAACAAGACCGGCCCCTAAGGACCGGTCACAACAGGAAGGCTGCCAAACTCGGCAGCGGCCGCATGCCCTCAGGCATGAACCGGCTTCGGATGACGGCGGGTCATCAGGTCATGGATGGCCAGCCGCACCTCGTCGGGCGAGCCGAACCGCTGCTCGTCGAGGTCGTGGACATGATATTTCACGGCGATGAACTTCAGCCGGTCTTGGTCGGGAATGACGATTCCGACGGGAACGCCGGCATATTCGATAACTTGCTTCTTCATGGATAGAACTCCTGCCGCGCGACATGCGCAGCCATGGCGAATTGACTTGTCTGGTACCGTTGAAAGGAGGACGAACGTCACATTCGACAGTTCGGGCGGGAGAGGGCGCCCGGACGGTCATTGCCAAGCACAGATCGCCCAAGGAGATCGGCGAGAATATCGATGTCTGTCATGTCTCGTTCCTTGCGTTGGCGTTGCGCTTGAGTGGTCCCGGAAGAGCCCGGGGCCGGTGATGGCTATCTGCTATAATCTACTAACTTGGTAGAGATTACCCGAGAGCCTGTCAGAAACATATTCCGAAACGTGTCAAAAAATCGACGATCCGAAAAAAATCATTCCGCCTTGCCCGAACTTACGGAAAGAAACATATCAGCTTTTCGTAAAATTCGGATGACAGAATCGAAACTCTTTCGACCGCCGCAGCAGAGATAGGAAGCCTTGCTGTATCAGGCAATGGGCCACGTCGGCAAAAATCGAAATGCCTCGAAATGACCGCTTTGGTTAAGGCGGCAAGAGCTACGTTCACCAGCCTTCGTCGAGCACCTTTTCCAGCATGTCGGCGAAGAAATCTGCGCTTTCGATGCTGAGGCAGAGCGGCGGTTTGATCTTCAGCACATTTTGGTGATCGCCGGTCGGCTGCATGATGACACCGAGATCGAGAAGCCGGTCGCAGATCGCCGCCGTCTCTTCTTTTGCCGGCTCCAGCGTCGTTCTGTCGCGGACGAATTCCAGGCCGAGATAGAGGCCCATGCCGTGCACGGCGCCGGCGATCGGGTGGCGGTCGATCAGCGCCGCAAGCCGCCCCTTCAGGTGTTCGCCGACCGTGCGGGCATTTTCCTGCAGCTTTTCCTCGGCCATGATGTCGAGCACCGCCAGGCCGGCGACGCAGCTGACCGGGCTGCCGCCGGTGGAGGAAAAGAACGGCCCTTCCTTTTCCAGTGACTGTGCGATCTCGCGTGTGGTGATGACGGCGCCGAGCGGATGGCCGTTGCCCATGCCCTTGGCGACGGTGATGATATCGGGCACGACCCCTTGTTGTTCGAAACCCCAGAAATAATGACCGAGTCTGGAATAACCGACCTGCACCTCGTCGGCGATGCAGAGGCCGCCGCGGGCCCGTACCTGCGCGTAGATCTCCCGGAGGTAACCATCCGGCAACGGAATGCCGCCGGCATTACCGTAGACTGATTCGCAGATGAAGCCGGCCAGGCCTTGGCCGCCGGCGTCGATCGTGTCCAGCATCGGCATGACGGCGCTGAGATAGCTCGCTGCCGTGTCGGGCCCGCGAAACGCGCCGCGATAGGTATTCGGCGAAACGACCGCATGCACCCAGTCCGGCCGGGTGGTCAGCGCCTGCGGATTGTCGGCGATCGAGGTGGAGACGGCGTCACTCGCCGCCGACCAGCCGTGATAGGCTTCGAGCAGGCAGAGCATATTGCGCGCGCCGCTATGGGCTTGCGCCAGCCGGATCGCCAGATCGTTCGCCTCCGAGCCGCTGTTGACCAGAAAGACCGTATCGAGGCCCTCCGGCGAAAGGGCGGCGAGCCGTTCGGAAAATTCCGCGATCGCGGCATAATGGAAGCGCGAATTTGTATTGAGCAGCAGCCATTGGGCGCTGATCGCCGCCGCCAGCTTGGGATGGCCGTGGCCAAGAATCGTGACATTGTTGACCATGTCGAGATAGGCGCGGCCCTCGACATCGAACAGATGCTCCCTCCAGCCGCGCTCGATCTGCGGCGGCACGGCATAATAGTGCTTCTGCGGGTCTGCGAGATGCGCCTGCCGCGTGACGAGCAGTTCTGCAGTTTTTGGTTGCGGCGCATCCGCTCCTCGGCTGAGAAGGGGCGAGGGCGAAGGGCAGAGCACCGACCAGGCGGCCGCCTCCCGCGGCGTGGCAAAGAGCGGCGGTTCGAGGCCGGCGACGCTGCAGAGCTGGAGGCGCAGCCCGCCGAGCGATGACGCCTCTCCGGAAACCGAACCCAGCGGATCGCCGGCGGCAAGCACGGCGCCATCGTCGACCCCACCCTCGATCGAAGGGATAAGTCCGTCGAGGTGCAGGGTCATCGTCTCGGAGGTCAGTGTCAGATGCTGGTCCTTCCAGCCGATGCGGCCGGCAAAGGGTGCTGTGATCGTGCTTCCCGCAGCAAGGCATATGTCGACATGCAGGGCATAGGTAGCCTGTCCCTTGGTGTTTCCGAGGGCGGCGCGGGAGAGCCGATATTCGCCGTAGCGCGTTGCCGCCGTACCGTTTTCGGCTGCAGCCCGGGCCAGCAGCCGCCAATCCATATCGGCATTCAGCCAGTTGCCGGCGGAAAAATGCGGGCTTCGCACGCCAAGGTCGATATAGGCGATCGCGGCGGGATCGATGTCAGGCAGCAGCGGCAGCCATTCCGATGTTTGCGCAGCGGCGACGTCCGCGCCTGCTGCCTTGAGGATGGCGGCTTCCATGAGCTCGAACGGAACCGACATTGCCGTATCGAAGATCGCCCGCTCGCGCTCGAGATTGCCGCGGACGTAATCATTGTCGGGATCGAGTGAAATCTGCTGCTCGCTGCTGGCGACGAGGATGACCGCGCGGGCGACGATCAGTGGCCACAGCGCCTTCAGTTCGTCGTCGCTCAGCGGGTAGATCGCCTGATAGGCGGTGACGGCAGGCAGGATATGAAAGGGATCGCCATTTGCCTGATGCAGCAACGAGGCGCAGGTGACGGCGAGGTCGCCGACCAGCCAGCCGCGGATGATGTCGCCGAAATCGATCACCCCGTCGGGGATCGTATGGCCGCGTGCGTCACGGTGGCCGACGACATTGTCGCCGGTGACATCGTGATGGACAGCCTGCAGCCGGAGTGACGGCGCCAGGGGCTGGATGCGGCGAACGGCCAGCACCATGGTCTTGGCGATCCGGTCGCGGGCAGCGCTGTCGGTGATGGCGGAAAGCAGCTGGACGGCGACCGGCCCGGCGCGCCGCAGATCCCATTGCAGGCTGCGGTCGAGGCCCGGATGATCGAAATCGGCAAGCGCCTGCGCCAGCCTCGCGCAGAGAGCGCCAAGCGCTGCGACGGACGCCGGCGCGACATATGTCAGTTCCGTCAGCCCCTGGCCTTCGAGATATTCCAGCAGCCGGACCTGGTAGCCCTGCCCACGCACGGTGAGGACAAGGATTTCTCGCCCGTCATTCGTGGCGACGACGTTCGGAACACGCGGCGCGTCTGCCTTGCCTTTCAGGTGATGGATCGCCGCGTTCTGCGCTTCGAGTTCGCGGGTCTCGTAGGCGGCATGGCAAATCTTCAGCACATAACGGCCGCGATCGCTGTCGACGCGGTAGTTTCGATCCTGCTGGCTGCCGAGTTCGGCAAGCGTGCCCGACAGGCCGTAATGATCAAGCAGGATCTCTTCCGCGTCCGCGACGGTGACGTCGGGACGCGGCAGCGCCATGCGATCAACAAGCGCCTCGTCGGTCATGACACCCCCTCCCGTAGCATGATTCGATTACCCGTTGAGCGAGATAATCAAATACTTGCTGCCGGCAGGCAACGGGTGATTGTCGTTTGCCAGCAAAAGAGATGCAGGTCTTGACCAGCCTCAGCCCATGCGTTCGGAGGCGTAGCTTCCGGGGCT